>JAQBXX010000033.1 GCA_027624315.1 Pseudomonadota bacterium | reverse complement strand
TTCATGTCCAATCTCCTGCTGATTGCGGGATTGGACTCTAAATCGGGGTGCTACTCAAATGTGGGGGGACGTCGGTGGGCCAATTTAAGCGCTCTACTATGCGGTTGTTCATAGAATCAATGTGTCCAGACTCGATTGATCCAGCGCCCGTGGCAGTATCACTTCTCTGCGTGTGCCGGGCCGCTGATCAGGCGGTCTGTGTAGGCTAGCGCCAGCGCAGAGAACAGGAAGGTGACATGAATAATCACCTGCCACTTGATAACGCTGTCAGGTATCTGCTCAGCGTTGATGAAAGTCTTGAGCAAATGGATGGAGGAAATGCCAATCAGCGCCATCGCCACCTTTACCTTGATGGAACCGGCGCTGACATGTTCCAGCCAGTCCGGTCGGTCGGGATGCAACTGCAAATCAAGCCGCGAGACGAAGATTTCATAACCGCCGATGATGACCATGATAAGCAGATTGGCGATCATCACCACATCGATCAGCCCCAGCACCATGAGCATGATCTCTCCGTGAGGCTGGGCACGGAGGTAATCAGATGGACGAGTTCCATCATGAAGCGATAAACGTACACGCCTTGCGCGATGATCAAGCCGATATACAGCGGTGCCTGCAGCCAGCGGCTGGCAAATATGAATTTCCCCAGTACGTTAACGCCTTTATTCACGGTTATACTCACTCCCATTGCGTGTGTAAAACGCGTGCTATACTAGCACAAAATATCACTGCAACTCTGCCCCGCATGGCGGGGCACACCTGACCGGAACACACCTCAGACATGATATTCCTGACCCTGCTGTTGATGCTTTTATTGATTCTGGTGGCAGCGGAAATCTTCTGCAACGCATTGGAGCACCTCGGCGAGCGCCTCAAAATCTCCGAAGGCGTGGTGGGTTCGCTGTTCGCCGCCGTGGGCACCGCGCTGCCGGAAACCATGGTGCCGATCCTCGCCATCTTCGCGGGCACGGACAACATGGAGCTCAACCACGAGATCGGCGTCGGCGCCATCCTCGGTGCGCCGCTCATGCTGTCCACGCTGACCCTGTTCCTGCTGCTCGTCGCCACGGTGAAAAAACGCGGGCTGAACGGGCACTTCACGCCCGAAAAAACCGGCCTCACACGCGACCTCAATTTCTTTCTGCTCGCCTTTTCGCTCGCCGCCATCGCCCTGTTCATTCCTCATGAATTCAACGGCGTGCGCGTTGCCATCGGCTTTGGCCTGGTGCTGACCTATTTTATCTACATCCTGCTCACCCTGCGCGTCTCCGCCCAGTTGGTGCACGAGGGCCACGCCACCGAGGCGCACGGCGTGATGCTGTTGTGCCGTCTGGGCCTGCCGCAAAATTATCCGGTGATACTGGCACAACTGGGCATCGGCCTTGTGTTGCTGGTGCTGGGTGCCAAGGGCTTTATCCACGGGGTTGAGGAGGTCGCGCCGATCATCGGTATCTCGGCCTTGCTGCTGTCGCTGCTGATTATCCCCGTCGCCACCGAGCTGCCGGAAAAAATCAACAGCATCCTGTGGATACGTAAACGCAAAGACACCCTCGCCTTCGGCAACATAACCGGCGCGATGGTGTTTCAGGGCACCTTGCTGCCCGCCATCGGCATCATGCTCACTCCCTGGGGTCCGCGCCTGGACGTGGTGCTGGGCGTCCTCGTGACCTTGGCGGCGGCGCTCTGGATACGCCTCATGCTCCAGCGTGGTCAGTTACGCGTGTGGCATATGACGGTAAACGGCGTGCTGTACGCAGGCTACATCGCAGTGGTATTGAGTTTCCCTTGATCTGGTACATCAAACCCGTCAGCTGACATTTGCGCGCTGGCGCACGGCTTCGTACAAGCAGACGCCGGTAGCTACCGACACGTTGAGGCTCTCTACGCTGCCGTGCATGGGGATGCGGATGAGTACATCGCAGTGCTCGCGCGTGAGGCGACGCAGGCCTTGGCCTTCGCCGCCCATGACCAGGGCCAGCGGGCCTTTCAGGTCGGCGTCGTAGAGGCTGGTGTCGGCGGTGCCGTCGGCGCCGATCAACCAGATGCCGGCGTCGCGCAGGCTGCGCAGGGTGCGTGCGAGGTTGGTGATCTGGATGAACGGCACGGACTCGGCCGCACCGCTGGCGACTTTACGCACGGTGGGCGTGAGGCTGACGCTTTTGTCGCGCGGTGCTATCACGGCGTGTACGCCCGCGGCATCGGCACTTCTCAGGCACGCGCCGAGGTTGTGCGGGTCTTGCACGCCGTCCAGCACCAGCAAAAATGGCGGCGCGGTGAGCGTAGTGAGGATGGTGTCGAGATCATCCTCGCTGTGCGCCTTGGCCTGCCCGCATTGCGCCACCACGCCTTGATGGGGTGCGCCTTCGGCCATTGCGTCCAACTGCTGGCGCGTGACGTTATGCACTGTAACCTTCGCCTGCTGTGCCAGCGTCAGTATTTCCTGCATGCGCGCATCGCGGCGTGAGTCGTCCACCCACACGCCGGTCACCGCCGTGGCATTCCGGCGCAGTGCGGCCTGCACTGCATGCAGGCCGTGGATGAGGTTCGTTGTGGTGCGGACCATGAATGATGACTTTCGACGGAGACAGCCGCAGGCGCACTTTAGCGTTTCGTGCGTCTGCGCTTGGGTCGCGATTTTGGTTTCTTTTCCCGTTGTGGCGGCTGGCCCTTGTCTTTGGTTTTGACTGTGGTCTGCGCCAGTTCAAAATCCATCTTGCGATCATCCATGTTCACGCGCATCACCTTGATGCGTATCTTGTCGGCGAGGCGGTACACGGTGTGGGTGCGCTCACCCAGCAGGCGATGCTTGCCGGCGTCGAAGTGATAATAGTCGTTGTTGAGCGCGGTGACGTGCACCAGGCCTTCGACATAGATATCCTTCAGCTCGACGAACAAGCCGAAACTCGTTACGCCGCAGATGACACCGTCGAACTCCTCGCCGATCTTGTCCATCATGTGCTCGCACTTGAGCCAGGTAACGGCATCACGCGTCGCCTCATCCGCGCGCCGCTCCGTCATCGAGCAATGCTCGCCGAGCGATTGCATGGCATCGTGCGTGTAGTCGAATTTCGTAATGGCCTTGCGTGAGAGACAGTGACGAATGGCGCGATGCACCAGCAGGTCTGGATAACGGCGGATAGGCGACGTGAAGTGCGTGTAGCCTTCCAGCGCGAGGCCGAAGTGGCCGGTATTGTCGGGCGTGTACACCGCCTGCGCGAGGCTGCGCAGCAGCACGGTCTGAATCAGGTGCGTATCCGGGCGTTCCTGAATGCTGTCGAGTAACTTGGCATAGTGCTTCGGCTCCGGCTTGTCGCCGCCTCCGAGGCTCAAGCCCAGTTCGGCGAGAAATCCACGCAGATCGGTCAGCTTCTCCGAGCCTGGACCTTCGTGCACGCGATACAGCGCGGGGATTTTGTGTTCGAGCAGGAATTCGGCGGCGGCGACGTTAGCGGCGATCATGCACTCCTCGATCAGCTTGTGCGCGTCGTTGCGCACCACCGGCACGATGCTTTCGATTTTACGCTGTGCACCGAAGATGATGCGTGTCTCGGTGGTTTCAAAGTCCACCGCGCCGCGCTGATCGCGCGCGTGGCGCAGCGCCTGATAGAGCGCGTGCAGTTCCTGCAGGTGCGGCAACAGCGAGGCGTGTTTTTGTCCTAGCGCCATATCGCCTTCGATGACCATCGCCGCTACTTCGTCGTAGGTAAGGCGCGCATGTGAGCGCATCACACCCTCGAAAAACCGGTGCCGCTCCACCTTGCCGGCGCTGTTCACCTTCATTTCGCACACCATGCACAAACGGTCGGTATGCGGATTGATCGAGCACAATCCGTTCGACAACACCTCCGGCAGCATGGGAATCACGCGTTGCGGGAAGTACACCGAGGTGCCGCGCAGCCGCGCCTCAGCGTCGAGCGCCGTGCCCGGCACCACATAACTCGATACGTCGGCGATGGCGACCAGCAGCCGCCAGCCCTTACCTTCACGCTCGCAGAACACGGCGTCGTCGAAATCGCGCGCGTCGGCGCCGTCTATCGTCACCAGCGGCAGTGTGCGCAGGTCTTCGCGGCCGTGCTTGGCCTGCTCCGGCACTTCGGCGCCAAGCCGCCCGACCTCGGCCTCCACCTGCATCGGCCACTCCAGCGGCAGGTTGTGTGCGCGGATGGCGACGTCGATCTCCATGCCCGGCGCCATGTGATCGCCGAGAATTTCGACGATCTTGCCCACGGTCTGGGTGCGCTTGCTCGGCTGCGCGGTGATCTCGGCGATCACGATCTGGCCATGCGCGGCACCGGCCTGCTGGTCGGCAGGGATGGCGATGTCGTGGCGGATGCGCTTGTTGTCCGGCGCGACCATGCCCACGCCATGCTCACAATAAAAACGGCCTACGACGCGCGTAGTATTGCGCTCCAGCACCTCGACGATAGCGCCCTCGCGCCGGCCGCGCCGGTCGATGCCGGAGACGTGCGCCATGGCGCGGTCACCGTGCATCAGCACGCGCATCTCACGCGCGGAGAGGAACAGGTCATCGCCGCCTTCATCCGGCACCAGAAAGCCGAAGCCATCCGGGTGGCCGATAACACGCCCGCGCACCAGATCCATCTTCTGCGCCAGCCCATAGTCGCCACGCCGGTTGCAAATCAACTGGCCGTCACGCTCCATCGCCTTGAGGCGGCGGCGCAGGGCCTCGAGGCCTTCTTCGTCACTGATCTTCAACTCGGCGGCGATGTGCTCCTGACCGAGTGGAACACCCTGCGCCGCAAGGCATTCCATGATGTATTCACGGCTGGCGATGGGGCGCTCGTACTTGGACGCCTCGCGCCCGGCATACGGGTCGTGCTTCGGTGTAGTCGTGGACTGCTTCTTCTTCATTGAAAAAATACCGCCTGTAGAGTAAAGTGCGCACCTTCGGCACACATCTCACCATAAGGTGGTGCCGATGCGCCGGGGTGGCGGAATTGGTAGACGCGCTAGCTTCAGGTGTTAGTGGGGGTAACCCCGTGGAGGTTCAAGTCCTCTCCTCGGCACCATATCTCATGAACCACCGCCAGGTGGTTCACGTTTTTGGCAACGTCACCCCTGTCTGCCCCTGATACTTGCCGCCGCGATCTTTGTACGATACCTCGCATACCTCGTCGGACTCAAAAAATACTACCTGCGCCACGCCTTCGTTGGCGTAAATCTTCGCCGGCAGCGGTGTGGTGTTGGAAAACTCCAGCGTCACATAACCTTCCCATTCCGGCTCGAACGGCGTCACGTTGACGATGATACCGCAGCGCGCGTAAGTGGACTTGCCGAGACAGATGGTGAGCACATTGCGCGGGATGCGAAAATACTCGATGGTGCGCGCCAGCGCAAATGAATTCGGCGGAATGATGCATACGTCAGCCTTCACATCGACAAAACTGTTGGCGTCGAAATTCTTCGGGTCGACGATGGTCGAATTGATGTTGGTGAAAATCTTGAAGTCGTTGGAGCAGCGGATGTCGTAACCGTAGCTCGACGTGCCATAGGACACAATCGGCCCCTTGTCCGTGTGCTTCACCTGGCCCGGCTCGAACGGCTCGATCATGCCGTGCTGCTGCGCCATGCGGCGTATCCACTTGTCTGACTTAATGCTCAATCAATTACTCCTTTATTAAGTTGCTAGTAGCGAGTGGCGAGGAAAAACTTGGTCTAGCTACTCGCCACTGTAGTCAAGTATTTTGAATCACGATCTTGGGGAATTTGGCGCTGAAATCCTTGGCGCGCAATGAGAGCTTGGCGGCCACACGGCGCGCAATCTCACGGTACATCTGCGCGATGCGGCCTTCGGGGTCGGCAATCACGCTGGGGCGCCCGCCGTCGGCATTTTCACGAATACTGATATCCAGCGGCAGCGCGCCCAGCAGGTCCACATGATACTGCGCGGCCATGCGTTCGCCGCCGCCCGCGCCGAAAATGTGTTCTTCATGCCCACACTCGCTGCAAATGTGTGTGCTCATGTTTTCGATGATGCCGAGCACCGGCACCTCGACCTTCTCGAACATCTTGAGCGCCCTGCGCGCATCCAGCAGCGCGATGTCCTGCGGCGTGGTCACGATCAGCGCACCGCTCACAGGAACTTTCTGCGCCAGCGTCAGTTGAATATCGCCGGTGCCGGGCGGCAGATCGATGACGAGATAATCCAGCGCCTTCCATTGCGTGTCGTTGAGAAGCTGCTCCAGTGCCTGGGTCACCATCGGGCCGCGCCAGATCATGGGCGCCTCCGCGTCGATCAGATAGCCGATGGACATGGACTGGATGCCGTGGCTCATCACCGGCTCCATGCCCTTGCCGTCTTTCGAGGTCGGGCGCGTGTTCACGCCCAGCATGAGCGGCTGACTGGGGCCGTAGATATCGGCATCGAGTATGCCAACGCTGGCACCTTCAGCCGCAAGCGCGAGCGCAAGATTCACCGCCGTGGTGGACTTGCCCACACCGCCCTTGCCAGAGGCCACAGCAATGATGTTTTTTATATTCGCGTGCGGCTTCACGTTTTTCTGTGCCGCGTGCGCAACTATGCTGGACGAGATATTCACCGTCACCACGCGCACCTGAGGCAGCGCGCCGACCTTGCCGCGAATGCCCGCCGCGAGGGTATCCTGATACCCCTTGGCCGGGTAGCCCAGCACGACGTCCACAATCACGCCGTCGTCGTCGATGGCGATATTCTTTACCGCCTTGGCGGAAACCAGGTCCTGCTGTAAATAAGGGTCAATGACCTCGCGCAAGGCCGTCTCGACCTGCGACTGGGAAACATTTGCCACTCTAATCCTCCGGGGCACCGCCCCTCTTGCCTGCTATTCATAAGCGCATAATTTTACACGGATTCATTGCCGTGCGGTGATCTTTTAGCGCTTCGGCTTGCTACAATGGCCCCCTTAACCTCAACTCAAGACCATGCCAGAGAACCGCAAAATCCTCGTCACCAGCGCCCTCCCCTACGCCAACGGGCCGATCCACCTCGGCCATCTGGTTGAATACATCCAGACCGACATCTGGGTGCGCTTTCAGAAGATGCAGGGGCATGATTGCACTTACGTCTGCGCCGACGACGCGCATGGCACACCCATCATGCTGCGCGCACAGCAGGAAAGTATCACGCCGGAGGCGCTGATCGCACGCATCAGTCAGGAACATCAGGCGGACTTCAAGGCGTTCGGTATTGCGTTCGACAACTACCACTCCACGCATTCGCCCGAGAACGAGGCGTTTGTGCGCGACATTTATCTAAAACTGCGCAAAAACGGCCACATCACGCAGCGCACCATCAAGCAGGCCTACGATCCGGTCAAGGAGATGTTTCTGCCGGATCGCTTCATCAAGGGCGAATGCCCAAGATGCGGCGCGAAAGACCAGTACGGCGACAGTTGCGAAGCCTGCGGCGCCACTTATTCGCCCACGGATTTGAAAAATCCGGTATCAGCGCTCTCCGGTGCCAAGCCCATCGAAAAAGAATCCGAGCATTATTTCTTCAAGCTCGGCGACTTTGAATCCATGCTGCGCGAGTGGCTGAACCCGGACATCACCCAAACACGCCACGTACAGTCCGAAGCAGCCAACAAACTCAACGAATGGTTCGACGCAGGTTTACAGGATTGGGACATCTCACGCGACGCACCCTATTTCGGCTTTGAAATTCCCGATGCGCCCGGCAAATATTTTTACGTCTGGCTCGATGCGCCTGTAGGTTACATGGCCAGCTTCAAAAACTACTGTGTCCGTGAAGGCGTCAATTTTGATGAATACTGGCGCAAAGACAGCCAGGCCGAGCTTTATCACTTCATCGGCAAGGATATTCTCTACTTCCACGCCCTGTTCTGGCCCGCCATGCTGGAAGGCTCGGGCTATCGCAAGCCCACCGCCGTCTTCGCCCATGGCTTTCTCACCGTAAACGGCCAGAAGATGTCGAAGTCGCGCGGCACCTTCATCACCGCGCGCACCTATCTGGATCATCTGAATCCGGAATATCTGCGCTACTACTACGCCACCAAGCTCAACAGCTCGATGGAGGATATTGACCTCAACCTCGATGATTTTACAGCGAAGGTAAACAGTGATTTGATTGGCAAGTACATCAATATTGCAAGCCGAGCATCAGGTTTCCTGCATAAGTATTTCCAAGGAAGAATCGGAAACACGGTGCTCGAAACTGTCGGCGGGAAAATACGAGACCCTTCAACTGGGAAAATCACCGAACATAGTGCTGATTACAGATTTGAGGTGTTGGAAAATACTACTCGATACGCCAGTTCAATCGCCAGCCTATATGAGCAACGCCAATATAGCTTGGCAACACGGCTAATCATGGAACTGGCTGATGATGTTAACGAATGGTGGAATAGATGGGCACCATGGGAGCTCGCTAAAGATTTCTACAATCCTTTACATCCAAGCAACCAAGAACACCTCCATCGAGTTTGCTCTGAAATTGTCGAGGCTTTCAGACTGTTAACGCTGTACATTAAGCCCATCCTGCCGCATTTGGCCGTGCAGGTGGAAAGCTTCCTAAACATCCAGCCGTTACAGTGGGCTGATGCTCAACAACCACTTCCGACTGGACACACTATTAACGAATACAAACACCTCATAACCCGTATCGATCCTGCACAAATCGAAGCCATGCTCGAAGGGAGTAAGGAAAGCGGACAAACCAACTAAATCCCCCCCAACCCCCCTTTAATAAAGGGGGGCGAAGGGGGGATTTTGGCAAAGGGTGGGAGTGAAGGGGCGGTATCTGCGCCCGTTATGGAAACCATCAGCATCGACGACTTCGCCAAAATTGATTTACGCATTGCGCGCATTGTAAAGGCCGAAGATGTCGAAGGCGCGGAAAAATTATTGAAGCTCACACTCGACATTGGCGAGGAAAAACCGCGCACGGTGTTCGCCGGCATCAAGTCGGCTTACCAGCCTGCCGATCTGGAAGGCAAGCTTACGGTGATGGTGGCCAACCTCGCGCCGCGCAAGATGAAGTTCGGCCTGTCGGAGGGGATGGTGCTTGCCGCCGGACCGGGCGGCAAGGATTTATGGATACTGGAGCCGCATGCAGGCGCGCAGCCGGGTATGCGGGTGAAGTGATCGCCGGACCAGCCATCTAAAACACTTTATCTTTATTTTTTAATATATTGATGAACAAGTATTTTCTTTTAAAAATTGCCTTTGATATTGAGACTGTTCAATATATTTAAAAGTTATATAAATATAGATCAATATTCCTTTATTTTAATATAGGTGCCCATCATAATCTCGCCTGCATGATTACGGGGAGCGTATGGCCTGCCACAGCAAGACGGCCAGCGCCCTTTTGCCCACTACTACCCACTCGTTGACCCTATGACTGAATACGCACTCATTCTCGTCAGCACGGTGCTGGTGAACAACTTCGTGCTGGTGAAGTTCCTCGGGCTGTGCCCGTTCATGGGCGTATCGCGCAAGCTCGAAACCTCGACCGGCATGGCGCTCGCCACCACCTTTGTACTCACACTGTCGTCGATTTGCAGCTATCTGGTGAACGAATATCTGCTGATTTCGCTCGGCCTCGAATATCTGCGTACCATCAGTTTTATTCTGGTGATCGCCGTCGTGGTGCAATTTACCGAGATGGTGGTGCATAAGACCAGCCCGCTGCTGTATCAGGTGCTGGGAATTTTTCTGCCGCTCATCACCACCAACTGCGCGGTGCTCGGTGTGGCACTGCTCAACGTGCAGGAGCAGCACAGCTTCATGCAGTCCGCCGTGTACGGCTTCGGCGCGGCCGTCGGTTTCTCCATGGTGCTGATCCTGTTCGCCGCTTTGCGTGAACGTATTCTGGTGGCCGACGTGCCGGTGGCGTTCCGCGGCCCGGCCATCGCACTCATTACCGCCGGGCTCATGTCGCTTGCCTTCATGGGCTTTGCCGGCCTCATCAAAAGCTGATTATGCTCGCCGCCGTGATTGCCCTGACCGCGCTCGCGGCCGTGTTCGGCCTTGTGCTCGGCTTTGCCGCCATCCACTTCAAGGTGCAGGGTAACCCGCTCGCTGACAAGATCGACGCGCTGCTGCCGCAAACGCAATGCGGCCAGTGCAGCTACGCGGGCTGCCGTCCCTATGCCGAGGCCATCGCCAAGGGTGAAGCAGACATCAACCAGTGCCCGCCCGGGGGTGAAACCACCATTCTCGCGCTCGCACAATTACTCGGACGCGACCCGAAACCGCTCAATGCCGAACACGGCATGGTTAAGCCGAAGATGCTCGCAGTGATTGATGAGCAACTCTGCATCGGCTGCACCTTGTGCATTCAGGCCTGCCCGGTGGACGCCATCCTCGGCGCCGCGAAACAGATGCACACGGTGATCGCCGGGGAGTGCACCGGCTGCGAACTGTGTCTGCCACCCTGCCCCGTCGACTGCATCCGCATGGTGCCGGTGCAGGCCGACCTCGGTAGCTGGAAATGGCCACAGCCTGTTGAACTTGCCAGTGCAGGAAATTTCGGGTGAAACAAAAGCTGTGGCGCTTTCCGGGCGGCCTGCATCTCGCCGGACATAAAAGCGAATCGACCTCCGTGCCGGTGACCAAGGCACGCCTGCCCAATCGCCTCGTACTGCCGTTGCAACAGCACATTGGTGAGCCCGCCAAGCCGCTCGTTGCACCGGGCGACCGCGTCCTCAAGGGGCAGATGATTGCGGCCGCCTCGGGCTATGTCAGCGTGCCGTTGCACGCGCCCACCTCCGGCACCGTGATCGAGATTGCCGAGTACCCGATTCCACACCCTTCCGGCCTTAGCGCGCCCTGCATCGTGATTGAAAGCGACGGCACGGACAAGTGGTGCGAACGTCGTCCGCTAGCCCATTATCAAACACTCGAGCCGAGCGCACTGCGCAACGTCCTGCGCGAAGCCGGCATCGTGGGGCTGGGCGGCGCGGGCTTCCCGACCTTCATCAAGCTGAATCCGGGACCGGACAGGAAGGTCGATACGCTGATTCTGAACGGCGCAGAGTGCGAGCCCTATATCACCTGCGACGACATGCTAATGCGCGAACGCGCCGACGAAATCGTCGCCGGGCTCGCCATCATGCGCCATGCATTGCAGGCCGCGCATTGCATCATCGGCATCGAGGATAACAAGCCCGATGCCTGCGCGGCCATTGCGCAGGCGTTACGCAAGGTGGGGATGATTGACATGCGTGTAATGCAGGTGCCTACGCGCTATCCCGCCGGTGGCGAGAAACAATTGATACAGGTACTGACCGGAAAAGAAGTGCCCAGCAACGGGCTGCCGATCCATATCGGAATCGTGTGTCACAACGTGGCGACGGCGGCGGCGGTGTATCGCGCTATCATGCACGGCGAGCCGTTGATTGCGCGTTATGTGACCATCACCAGCGCCGGCACCGGCGCAGGTGTGCATGCGCCGCGCAATCTGGAGGTGCTGTTCGGCACGCCGATGCGCGAACTCATCGAGCAATGCAGCGGCGCACTCACCCCCGGGTTCCAGACCATCATGGGCGGCCCGATGATGGGCTTTGCGGTGCACGACACGGCGGCACCGGTGATCAAGACTACCCACTGCGTGCTGGTGACGCAGCAGGCCACAACCGCTCCGGCACTGCCCTGCATCCGCTGCGGCGCGTGCGTCGAGGCCTGCCCCGCGAGCCTGTTGCCGCAACAGCTTTACTGGCACGCACGCGCCAAGGAATTCGACAAGACACAGGACTATAATCTGTTCGATTGCATCGAATGCGGCGCGTGCGCGGCGGTGTGTCCGAGCAATATTCCGCTGGTACAGTATTACCGCTATGCCAAGGGCGAAATCTGGACGCGCGAGCGTGAAAAACAAAAGGCCGACGTCGCGCGCCAGCGTCATGAATTCAGGCTCGCGCGCCTGGCGCAGGAAAAGGCCGACCGGGAGGCGCGGCACGCCGAGAAGAAGGCGGCGCTGGCCCTGAAACAGGCGCAACAGGAAGAAAAGATACATTGACGGAAATCGACCGCACTCGCAATAGTGCCCACGCAACATAAAACAACCCAACATTTCCATGTCCACACCCAGCTCACCCTACGTTCACACCGCAGGCTCCGTCACCACCGTGATGTTGCGCGTGATCTACGCGCTGCTGCCCGGCATTGCCGCCTATGTGTGGTTTTTCGGCTGGGGGGTGGCGGTGAATATTGTTTTCGCGGTGGTGGTGGCGCTGGTGTGCGAGGCGGGCATGCTGGCGTTGCGCGGCCGTCCGCTGAAGCCCTTCCTGCTCGACGGCAGTGCGGCGGTGACTGCGGTGCTGCTGGCGCTTGCGCTGCCGTCGCTCGCGCCGTGGTGGATGACGCTGATCGGCACCGCCTTCGCCATCATCATCGCCAAACAACTCTATGGTGGCCTCGGCTTCAATCCGTTCAATCCGGCCATGATCGGCTATGTGGTGCTGCTCATCTCATTTCCGCGCGAGATGACGTTATGGCTGGCACCAGAAATGGTGAGCGGCCACAGCATGGGCGAGACCATGAGCACGAATCCGATCTTCGGCCATCTCGGCGGCAAGGGCTGGGAATGGATCAACGGACTGTTTCTGCTGGGCGGCCTGTGGCTGATCTATAAAAAGGTCATCAGCTGGCACATCCCGGTCACGGTGCTCGGTAGTCTTGCACTCATGGCGGCCGTGTATTTTCTCATCGACCGTGACCTCTATGCCTCGCCGTTATTTCATCTGTTCAGCGGCGCGGCGATACTCGGCGCCTTCTTCATCGCCACCGACCCCGTCACCGCCAGCACCACGCCCAGAGGCCGCCTGTATTACGGCGCGGGCATCGGCGTGTTCACCTACATCATCCGCACCTGGGGCGGCTATCCCGACGGCATTGCGTTCGCCGTACTGCTGATGAACATGGCGGCACCCATGATCGATTACTACACGCGACCGCGCGTGTTCGGCCACAAAGACTAACCGACATCTCAACGCAAAGACGCAAGGACGCCAAGGACGCACTATACATAGATAGCATGCTCGTTTTTAATCTTTGATTTTCTTTGCGTCTTAGCGTCTTTGCGTTGAGTTTCAATCCAATAACCATGATCGCTTCTCAACCCAGAGCCAAAGCAATGGAAAGTGAAAAAGTACGGCGGTGTATTCGACCAGTTCACGGGCGCCACCATCACACCGCGCGCCGCAGTGAAAGCGGTATATAATTGTCTCAACTATTTTGCATCGCACCGCGACGAAGTATTTGCGCCGAGCGCATCCGCAACCGGGAATCCAGGACACTGACATGAGCGACATCGCCTACAGCAGAATCATCCGCGACGGCCTGTGGACCAACAATCCAGCCTTTGTGCAGATTCTCGGACTGTGCCCGCTGCTTGCGGTATCCTCCAATGTGGTGAATGGCTTGAGCCTCGGGCTTGCCACTGCGCTTACGCTTGCGCTCTCCAACACCATCGTCTCCATGGTGCGCCACTGGGTGAGCGATGAGATCCGCATCCCGGTGTTCGTTCTGGTGATCGCCTGCGTGGTCACTGCGATTGAACTCGCAATGAACGTCTACCTGCATGAGCTGTACAAAATACTCGGCATCTTCATCCCGCTGATCGTAACCAACTGCATCGTCATCGCGCGCGCAGAGGCCTTCGCCTCGCGCAACACGGTAACGCGCGCATGCGCCGACGGCCTGTTCATGGGCCTGGGCTCGATGTTCGCGCTGGTGCTGCTCGGGGCTCTGCGTGAGGCCATCGGCCAGGGCACGCTGTTTGCGAACGCGCATCTGATGTTCGGTGACGCCGCCAAGGGCATGACGATCACACTGGTAGAGCACTATCACGGCTTCCTCCTCGCCATTCTGCCGCCGGGCGCCTTCATCGGACTGGGACTGCTCATCGCCATAAAAAACATGATTGACGCACGTCTGGCGCGGCGCGCTATGGCCACCGTGCTGGTCACGCATGAGGCGGGCTGGCACGCCTGAGCATTTATCTCCGCACGCACTTCAAATGAACACGCGACTTAACGCATGCATCAAATGGCTCAGAATCTCCCTGTCGTTGATGGGGGCCACGCTGGTGCTGCTGCTGGCTCTGCCGTTCGCGGTTCCCCTCGAACACTATATCCCGGAGCTGCAAACTCTCGCCAGTGAGCAGTTGCATGAGCCGGTAATAATCGGTGGCGTCAATATCCAACTGCTGCCCCTGCCCGGCGTAGTGTTACACCAGGTACGTGTGGGTGCGAAGCCTGACGCCAACATCGACACCATCAGCGCACGCATTGATCCATACTCCCTGTTCGAGCCACTCAAGGTGCTCACTCACGTCCAGCTAACCGGCGTTCGACTCAGCCCAGAGGGGCTGGCAAAATTACCGCTCTGGTTCAAGCTGGATGGGCCGCAGCAAATTGACGTGAGGTTGGTACACATCCGGCATGCGTATCTGGTACTGCCCAAACTTGATCTTGGCCCTGCGGATGTGGACGTGCAACTGACGCCACAGGCCGATTTTGAAAGCGCCCTCATCACGAGCGATACTGGCAAGCTCAAGATCAACGTCAGACCTGAAGGGAAAAACTACCGTCTCGATGTCCGTGCACGACACTGGAAAGCAGCCTACGGCCCGCCCCTGTTGTTTGATAAACTCTCCGCCAGCATTTTATCCAGCACCGGCAAGATGCACCTGCAAACTGTCAGCGGCACATTATATGAGGGGGATTTCACGGGCACTGCCAGGCTGTACTGGGGGAAAGACTGGAAGCTGAGCGGAGATATTACTACACACGGAATTCAGGTCGCCCCACTGCTCAGATTGTTTACCGAGAAAGTCGCCGCCAGTGGCAGTCTGGATGCACAGTCGAATTTTTCTGCACGCGCCCATACCGCAGAAAACTTATTCAGCAGCCTCCGGGCCAGCACCACATTCAATATCCGGCATGGCACACTCAACCACATTGATCTTGCCAAGGCCGCGCAGAGTTTGAGCCGTACAGGTGTGCATGGTGGTGATACACGCTTTGATGGCCTCTCCGGCAGGCTTGAGCTTGAAGGCAAGGAATATCACTTCACAGACTTACACGTGAATTCAGGCCTGCTGGATGGCAACGGTAATATTGATATCAGCGCTGATAAAAAAATCACCGGTAACATCGACGTAGCGCTACGGGGTAGCGTCGGCCTGATCAATGCGCCGCTGGAGGTCGTGGGTAACCTGGACGATCCCGTACTACGCCTGAGGCGCAGTGCAATCGTAGGTGCCGCTATCGGCACCGCCGTGCTGGGGCCAGGACTGGGTACCACTCTCGGCATCAAGGCGAGTGGGTGGCTTGAGAGGCTGGGTAATGTCCTGAAGGGTGATCCCGCAGATTCTCCCGGCAAAAAAACAGAACCAGAATGAACGCGCAAATACGTGGTAAAATCTTTTCACGCCTCCAGCGTGCCAACCCAAATCCCGCCACTGAGTTGAACTACACCAGTCCGTTTGAGCTGCTGGTAGCCGTTATTTTGTCAGCACAGGCCACGGACAAGGGCGTGAACCTGGCTACTGCGCAGCTGTTTCAGTCCGCCAATACACCACAGACCATACTGCAGCTGGGTGAACACGGGCTCAAGCGTTATATCAATAGCATCGGGCTCTACAACAGTAAAGCGCGACATATTCTCCAGACCTGTGCATTGCTGCTTAAACAGCATGCTGGCAGTGTGCCGCGTGAGCGCACAGCACTTGAAGCCCTCCCCGGAGTAGGCCGCAAGACTGCCAACGTGATGCTCAACACTGCCTTTGGTGAACCCGTTATTGCCGTGGACACGCATATCTTCCGTGTCGCCAACCGCACCGGTCTTGCGACGGGGAAAAATGTGGCCGAGGTGGAAAAAAAGCTGATGCGGTTAGTGCCCTCCGAGTACAGGCAAGACGCACATCATTGGCTGATTCTACACGGACGCTACACCTGCGTTGCACGCAAACCGCGCTGCGGTGCGTGCCTGATTTATGATCTGTGTGAGGGCGCGCTCAAATACCAAGTGCAACATTTTCAGGAGACAATGTTGCATGGGGAAAATCTACCAGCAGTTGAGTA
>JAQBXX010000032.1 GCA_027624315.1 Pseudomonadota bacterium | reverse complement strand
GGGGGGGGGGGGGGGGGGGGGGGGGGGTGGGGGGGGGGGGGATTTGAGACCGCGCTGCCGAGCCGGATTGACAAGCTCCAGACAGAGTGAAGCACTCCCCTGGCAGGCTGCTGAAAAACTCGTTTTTCAGCAGCCTGCGGTGCAGCACATGGATGTGCTGTCATTTTTCGAGCGCGCAAGCGTTTGAAAAATGGAGCAAAGCAAAAATGACATTTTTGCTTTGCGTAGCGGAAAAAGTCCTGGACGGACTTTTTCCGCATCCTGCTAGAACAGCACAAAATCCCACGAAGTGAGATCAAGATTGAGCGCCGCCGCGGGCGTGACAATCTCAAGCGTGACTTGCGCCACGCCCTGCGGCGGCCAGCCCCTGTGTAATGTCGATGTCGGTGAGGATATAGTCGGCGGGTTGGAAGCGGCGGCGCGCAATCAGCGCGCCGTTAAAATCGGCCAGCGTGAACTCGATAGCCGGGTAGGCCTGCCTGAACGAGGCCTTGTTCAGCAGCGTGACGTTGACGAGCACGGCATTCTCAAAGCGCGGATGCGGACGGATGCTGCGCCCTTGCAGTTCGATCTGAGTCAGGTCGCGCCGCAACGGAATTTCGCAGCGCGCGAAGTTTTGCACCACCGCGCATAATTGCTCCAGCACGGGGCGAAATTCCGCAGTGCGCGCGAGGTCGTTGCGCATCGCGTAGACATATTGAATTGCGAGCAGCACGAGCAAAAGAACTATACCGCTGCTCCACAATGCGGTGTCCAATCCGCCATAAGGTTTTTTGCGCGGATAGGCGAACTCGTCTGCCATAAGGCGGGCCGGCGCGCCCACCAGCTCGGGAATAATGAGGCGCGACGGTGGTGCGGGCTGCTCGAAAGCGGCGTCAGCCGTCAGTAAATCCGCAGTGTCTTCCGCAGGCGCGAATACAGGCGCCGCGCCGGTGATTTCCGGAATGTGTTCGTCCGCGGCAAAAGGTTCGGTGTGCAGACTGGAAACCGCGGGCGTCTCCGGCATGTATGGCGCCGGCTCCTCATCCTTCGCTAAATCCGCCGCCTCTTGCGTGAGCGCAAAGGCGGGCATCGCGCCGGTGATTTCCGGAGTGGGTTCGTTCGTGATGTAAGGCTCGATGTGCGGGCCGGAAGGGGCGAACGTCTCCAGCGTGTGCAACGCCGGTACCTCATCCTTCAACTCGGTGGCGATATCAGCCGCAGGCGCGGTAACACTTTCCGTGAGGGTGGGGGATTTCCGGCGGCGTGTCGGTAAGGTGGCTGAGCGCGTTGAATACACTCTGACAGTGCGCGCAGCGCACCTTGCCCAGCGCCGCCTTCAACTCGGCGGCGCTGATGCGGTATTGCGTGTCACACAGCGGGCATTGCGTGTACATAATGGCTACACCATAGCGGATGTGCGCGTTCCTTCCAAGAGCATCCAGTCTTCGCGTTGTATTTTTTGCACCATAGCAAACCACGGCCGATACGCAACGATCACCTCGTCGGCCTGATGCTCCAGTATGCCCGACAACACGATGCGGCCTCCGGCGCACACATGCTGCGCGAACACAGGCGCAAGGGCAATCAGCGGTTGCGCAATAATGTTGGCGAGCAGCACGTCTATTTCCAGCGTCGGCTCCAGCGCCGGGAGTTGTTCCGGTGTCAGCGTGTGAATCGATGTCTGCAATCCATTTTTCTCCGCGTTGGCGCGCGTAGCGGTAAGCGCCTGCGGATCGTGGTCGGTGGCGTACACCGTGCGCGCGCCGAGCTTCGCCGCCGCGAGCGCAAGTATGCCCGAGCCGCAACCGTAATCGATCACCGTGAGTCCGGCCGGGGGATGCTGCGCCAGCCACTCCAGACACAGCGCGGTGGTGGGATGCGTGCCGGTGCCGAACGCGAGCCCGGGGTCGAGAAACAGCGTGACGCGCGCGTCATCGGGCGGCGTCAACCAGGTGGGGCAAATGCAGAGCGTGTCACCGAAGCACAGCGGCTTGAACTGGTCGAGACACACCCGTTCCCACGCCTGATCCGCCAACGGTTCAACCGTGTAATCGCGCGCCGACTCGTCACCGCTCTGTGCATGCAGATGCTCGACGACGGCAGGAATGTCCGCATCGGCGGCAAACAGGCCTTCCACGCTGGTGTGCGCCCATAACGGCGTGTCACCCGGCGCGGGTTCATAATGGACATCCATGTCCATTACCCCTGCGGGCCGCTGCGCGGTGCGATTCGGCTTTCCTGCCGAATCGTCATACAGCGGGTCGTCCTTGCTGTCGCGCAAGGTCACAGCAAGCGCGCCCGCATCGGTGAGCCTGTCCGCAAGCTCCTCCGCCAGCGCCGACGGCGCCTGAAATTTAAGTTGCAGCCACGACATGAGGGATTTATCTTTCACCGTTAGGCGATGACATGCACACTAGCATATTCCGGCCATGAGAGATGGCCGCCCAAGCCTTCTTGTATTATACATACCATCGTATGGCTTTTTGTATTGCCCTGTGGTAGCCTTCACTCATGGGTGAATTCACATTGCAACCGCACCACGTTTAGCATCCTGGAAGACTTCATGAGGAGTCCGGTAGCCTAGGCACTTGCGGGGTCGATGATTCAGTTTTTTCACGACGTATGCAAGTGATTTTTCAGTAACGTCGTTGAAGTCCATCCCTTTCGGGAAATATCGTCGTAGCAGACCATTGGTGTTTTCGTTGGTACCTCGCTGCCATGCCGAATAGGGGTCGGCGAAGTAAATCGTCAAGCCGGTGTTCTTTTCAATCTCCTGGAAACGGGCAAATTCCTTGCCGTTATCCAGCGTCAGGGTATGCCGTAATGTTTTAGGTATACGCCTGAACACCGTGGTGGCCGCCTGGGCCGTCACCAGGGCGGTCTTGTTGATGAGCTTGCCCGCGATCAGGTAACGGCTTTTGCGTTCGACGTGCGTGGTGAGGTTGCCGCTTCCTTTCGCACCTTCCACCGTGTCGCCCTTCCAATCGCCAAAACGTTGGCGCGTAGCAATCAGATCGGGCCGCACATGAATGCTGACCCGCCCGGGTATCAAACCACGCCCGGTCCCGTAACGGCGTTGTCTGCGGCGCTGCTTGTGACATCGGCATAACCCGTTAAACAGCTGGCCGCCTTGCTTGGCGTCGCGATAAACCCAGCGGTAGACCGTCTCACTACTCACCCGCATCCTGATATCGTTTGGATATCCCATCTTCAGCTTTGCCGCGATGACATCGGGCGACCATTCCGCACGCAGGCTTTGTTCAACGTAACGCACCAGCGGCGCATGGACGCGCCTTCGGTAGTGACGTGGCCGTTTTCTGCGCTCAAGGGCTTGTTCGTGTGCGCCTTGATGCCAGTAGACCCAGCTTGAGATCGCCGGCCCATTGCGCTTGAGCTCGCGGCTGATGGTGGCGTGGGAGCGACCCAGGCGTCGGCCAATTTCTCGCAGACTGAGCCGATAAAGCTTCAAATGATAGATAACATAACGCTCTGCTGATGTAAGCTGTACATAGGGCATGAAGGGCTTCTCCTGGAGTGTGGTTGGGTCGCACTGCCCACACTATCAGACTTGCTCTTCATGTCCGCTTAAATTCTATACGGTGGTGCACTTGGAATTAGAATCCACCCTTTCGCTCTGCCATTGGAACACTCCTCTTGGGTTATCATAAACCCCATTCCGAGTGTCCGTTAAATCAGGGTAAGCCTAACTTGACCCCTTTCTGACCATTTCATTCGGTGGCACCTAAAGGATTGGGTATAAAGTGAGCCCGGCATCTACTACTTGGCTAACGCAACATCGGCGCCAGCACGCGCCACACGTTTTCCAGCATGATGGGCTGTCCGGCGGCGCGCGCGTGCACGCCGTCGGGTTGCATTAAATCTTTGTTGCCGGCCACGCCTTCCAGAAAGAACGGCACCAGCGGTATGCGGTAACGTTGTGCAAGTTGAGCATACATGTGCTGAAACTTTTCCGTATAAACGGGGCCATAGTTGGGCGGCAGGCGCATGCCGACCAGCACTACGCGCGCCTTGCGTTTTTGGCATTGCTCGATGATTGCGGCCAGATTTTTTTGCATCTCGTTCAAGGGCAGGCCGCGCAGGCCGTCGTTGCCGCCGAGTTCGACGATTACAATGGCGGGGCGGTGGGTGTCGAGCGCGCGTGCGATGCGCGCGCGTCCGCCGCTGGTGGTGTCGCCGCTGATGCTGGCGTTGACTGCGCGCCAGGGCGGGGATTTTTCCTGTAACCGCCGCTGCAGCAGGCTCACCCAGCCCGACGTTTGATCGATGCCGTAGCCCGCGCTTAGACTGTCCCCCAACACCAGAATGGTTGCGGGCGGAGAGTCCGCGTAACATGCAACGCTGGCCACCCACAGCAGAATAAAAAGGAAGCGTTTAGCCATGACACCTCTATCCCCGTCACCCATTGTGCAGGTCGAAGGTCTGACCAGGCAAGTCACCGGGCCGGAGGGCGTGTTGCTGATTTTGCAGGATGTCAGCTTCAGCGTAATGCCGGGCGAGGCCTGCGCCATCATCGGCGCGTCGGGCTCCGGCAAGACCACGCTGCTCGGCCTGCTGGCCGGGCTCGATGTGCCGAGCAGCGGACGCGTGCTGCTCGACGGGGTTGATCTGTTTGCGCTCAACGAAGACGCGCGCGCGCAACTGCGCGGACGCATGATCGGCTTCGTCTTCCAGACCTTTCAGTTGTTGCCCGCTTTGACGGCGCTGGAGAATGTCATGCTGCCGCTCGAACTGGCAGGCCGCAGCAAGGAGGCGCGCGACGCCGCGCGCGAGGTGCTGGAGCGTGTCGGCCTCGGCGCACGCCTGCATCACACTCCTGTGCAATTGTCCGGCGGCGAGCAACAGCGCGTCGCCATCGCGCGCGCGTTTGCGACACGCCCGAAGCTGCTGCTCGCCGATGAACCCACCGGCAATCTCGATCAGGTGACTGGCGAGCGCATTATTGATTTGTTGTTCGAGTTGAACCGCGCGCAGCATTCCACGCTGTTGCTGGTGACCCACGATGAACAACTGGCGCAGCGCTGCAACCGCCGCCTGAAACTGGATGCGGGCCGGCTGGTGAATCAGGAGTCACAAAGTAAAGCTACATTACTTTAGAGTGTGACTCCTGAGTAAAAACCCTGGTTGCTCTACCCCCACCCTGTCCCGCCCCCTAAACAGGGGGCGGGGACGCAGCGGAAAGTGTAGTCTTACTTATTGACTTATGAGTAATACATGAGCCTGTTTTGGTTTTCGCTGCGCATGCTGCGGCGCGACTGGCGTGCGGGTGAACTGCGCGTGCTGTTTGTCGCATTGCTCATCGCCGTGGCGAGTGTCAGCGCCGTGGGATTTTCCGCCGACCGCGTCGACCGGGCCCTGCATCGTCAGGCCAATGAATTGCTGGGCGCGGATGCGCTCGTGGTGGCGGATCATCCACTCGCGTCCGGTCTGCTGCAGCGCGCACATGCTGCCGGCCTGAAGAGCGCGAAGACGCTGAGCTTTGCCAGCATGGCGCTGGCGGGAGACAGGAACCAGCTCGCCGAGGTCAAGGCGGTCAGTGAAGGGTATCCCCTGCGCGGCGAATTGCGCATTGCGCAGGAACCCTTCGCTCCTGAACAACAGGTGCAGACGATTCCGCCGCCGGGCACGGTATGGGCCGATGCGCGCCTGCTGAGCCAACTGGCGCTCAAGGTGGGTGATGTCATCACACTCGGCGCGGCGCAACTGCGCGTCGCTGCGGTGCTCACGCACGAGCCGGACCGCGGCGGTGATCTGTTCAGCATCGGTCCGCGTCTGTTGATGAACCTGCACGACGTGCCGGCCACGCAATTGATACAAACCGGCAGCCGCATCAGATACCGTCTGCTGGTCGCGGGTGACGCGCAACAGGTGCAGAATTTCCGCGCCGCCGTGACGCCCCTGGGTCCGGGCGAAAAGCTGGAAGGTGTGGAGGATGCGCGTCCGGAAGTGCGCGCGGCGCTGGAGCGCGCCAAGCGCTTTCTGGGGCTGGCGGCGCTGGTGAGTGTGCTGCTGGCCGCCGTCGCGTGCGCCATGTCGGCGCGCCGCTTCACGGCGCGGCATCTGGATAGTTGCGCGATCATGCGTTGTCTCGGTGCGCGCCAGTCGGTGATTACGCGTATTTATCTTTATCAGATGCTTATCCTCGGCCTGATCGCGAGCCTCGCGGGTTGCGCCGCAGGTTATGCCGCGCAGGGTGTGCTGACCGGCCTGTTGGGCCAGTTGGTTGCGGTGCAACTGCCGCCGCCTTCGCTTGCGCCGGTGCTGACCGGCGTCGCCACCGGTCTGCTCACGCTGCTGGGTTTCGTGGTGCCGCCTGTGCTGGCGCTCAAGGGTGTGCCGACCCTGCGCGTGCTGCGGCGCGAGATCGGACTGCCGGCGCGCGGTGTGTCGGCGTATTTATTCGGCGCCGCACTTTTTATCCTGCTCATGCTCTGGCAGGCGGGCGAGGTCAAGCTGGGCTTGACTCTGGTGGCGAGCACGGCGGCGACGCTGGCGTTGCTGGCCGCCGCAGCGTTCGCGCTGGTGCGCGCGCTGACGCTCATGCGCGGGCGTGTGGGGGTGGCCTGGCGTTTCGGTCTGGCCAATATCGTGCGGCGCGCCTCGGGCAGTGTGGCGCAGATTCTGGCGATCGGCCTCGGCCTGACGGCGCTCCTGCTGCTCACCCTGGTGCGCGGCGACTTGCTGGCAAGCTGGCAGGGGAGTCTGCCGCAGGACGCGCCCAATCGTTTTGTCATCAACATCCAGCCCGAACAGTTGGGCGCGCTGCGTGATTTTTTTGCGCGCGAGAACATGCCGCCGCCCGACGTGTATCCGATGGTGCGCGGGCGCCTGGTGGCGGTCAACGGCAAATCCGTCGCGCCCGCGAGCTACGCGGACGAAGGCGCCGCGCGCATGATCGAACGCGAATTCAATCTGTCGTGGATGGCGCAACTGCCGGGCGATAACCGGATCAGCGCGGGGCGCTGGTGGGGCGATGGCGCTTCCGGTGAGCACGCGCTGTCGGTGGAGGAGGGCATCGCAAAGACGCTGGGCATCGTTCTCAACGACCGCCTGACCTATAACGTGGCAGGGCAGGAATTTACCGGCGTGGTGACCAGCCTGCGCAAGGTCGAGTGGGACAGTTTTCGCGTAAACTTTTTTGTCATCGCCGCGCCCGGCACGCTGGAGCAGTATCCGGCGAGTTACATCACCAGCTTTTATCTGCCGGACGATCGACAGCCGTTGCTCAGCGCGCTGGTTAAATCCTTTCCCAACCTGACCATCATTGATGTGGCCGCGATCATGACGCAGGTGCGCGGCATCATCGAGCGCGTCACGCTGGCGGTGGAATATATCTTCATCTTCACGCTGGCGGCGGGTGTGATGGTGTTGTATGCCGCGATCCAGTCGGCGCAGCACGAACGCCTGCACGACGGCGCCATGCTGCGCACGCTGGGTGCGAGCCGCTGGCAGTTATTGTCGGGCGTGGCCGCCGAGTTTGTGGTGCTGGGATTTTTGGCCGGCCTGGTGGCGGCGTTTGCGGCGAGTGCGACGGGCTATGTGCTCGCCGAGCGCCTGTTCCATCTGCCGTACCATTTCAACCCCTGGCTGTGGTTGATCGGTCCCGGGCTAGGCGCGGTGGGCGTGGGTGTTGCGGGGCTGTTGGGCAGCGTGCCGGTACTCAGGCATCCGCCGTTACATACGTTACGCGAGGTATAACTACGCTCTAGGCGGGTCTTTTTGTCCGCAAGCTTTGGTAAAACGTGATGACCTTGTTCACGTAATTGCGCGTTTCCTTGTAGGGCGGGATTTGGTGGCCGTGCCTGATGACGGCGTTTTCGCCGGCGTTATACGCGGCGACGGCAAGATGGACGTTGTTGTTGAACATCTGCAGCAGATCGCGCAGGTAGCGTGTGCCGCCACGGATGTTGGCGGCGGCGTCGTAACTGTCGGCGACGCCGTAGCGCCGCGCGGTGTCCGGCATGAGCTGCATCATGCCGGTGGCGCCTTTGGACGAGAGCGCATTCGGGTTATAGCCCGATTCCGCCATGATGACCGCGTGCACCAGCGCCGGATCGACCTGATACTGTTCGGCGGCGGTGTCGATGATCGAACTGTAGCGCCTGCGATTCAGGTTATTAGCCTGGGCTGCGACGCTTCTCGTGCTGCCGTAAGGCACGGCCACCCGTTGCGGCGGCGTATGTTTGTAGAGCCGATAGCGCGGGTCGTTCGGTATGTTGGTGAAGTGGACGACGTTGTTCGCGTCCACGAATTTGTAAATGTCGGCCTGCGCCGTTGCCGTAAAGAGCAACAGACATGCGATCCCCCACCCTGCTGTAGTGACTATTTTCATATGCTTGGTGCCGGGTCCCGGAAGCTACCGCCGTGAATTTACATGCAAGAAGCATGAAAAACAAATAAAATGAAGCCTTCAGCGAGACTTTTTTTCTTGTACATACAAGATGTAGTGTCTCGAAGTGCCGTAACCCACTATTAGGCCATATACAGCGTTATGAAACAGAGCGTCATCAAGGCCGGCATCGTCGGCGGCACCGGTTACACCGGCGTCGAGTTGCTGCGGCTGCTGGCCGCTCACCCGCAGGTGGAGCTGTCCGTGATCACCTCGCGCAGCGAGGCGGGTGTCGCGGTGGCGGACATGTTCCCCAACCTGCGCGGCCACGTGTCGCTCAAGTTTTCCGCGCCCGACCCCAAGGCGCTCGCTGGGTGCGATGTGGTGTTTTTTGCCACGCCGAACGGCACCGCGATGACCCTGGTGCCGGAGCTGCTACACAGCAAGGTGCGCGTGATCGACCTGGCCGCGGACTTCCGTCTCAAGAGCGCGCAGGAATGGCAGCAGTGGTACGGCCTGCCGCACGCCTGCCCGGAGCTGCTCAAGGAGGCGGTGTATGGCCTGCCCGAGCTGAACCGCGCGGCCATTAAAAGCGCGCACCTCATCGCCAACCCCGGTTGTTATCCGACCTCGGTTACGCTGGGCCTGTTGCCCTTGATCGAGCAGGGTCTGGTGGATGAGCAGCATCTCATCGCCGACGCCAAATCCGGTGTCAGCGGCGCGGGGCGCAAGGCCGAGATTCCGCTCATGCTGGGAGAGGCGGGTGAGAACTTCAAGGCCTATGCCGTGCCGGGGCATCGCCACCTGCCCGAAATTTCCCAAAGCCTGGAGCAGACGGCGGGCAAAAAGGTGGCGCTCACCTTTGTGCCACACCTCCTGCCCATGGTGCGCGGCATCCATGCCACGCTTTACGCCAGGCTCAAGGACACCGGCGCCGATCTGCAAGCGCTGTACGAAACGCGTTACGCGCAGGAGCCCTTCGTGGACGTGCTGCCGGCGGGCGCGCACCCGGAGACCAAGAGCGTGCGCGGCGCCAACGTCTGCCGCATTGCCGTGCACCGCCCGCAGGGCGGCGACACCGTGGTGGTGCTGGCGGTGATCGACAACCTGGTCAAGGGCGCCGCCGGGCAGGCGGTGCAGAACATGAACATCATGTTTGGCCTCGCGGAGGCGGCCGGCCTCGGCAGCATCGCCCTGCTGCCGTAAGCGCGCGGCCCTCGCATTGACTGTGCCACTTGTGAAGGCGGATAATGTCCCATATATCGGACGCTCTATATCCGAAGGAGAGAATGTATGAGCACACCGGCAATAGATGTGATGGCTGAAATGCCGAATCCGCTTGTCTTTACCGACAGCGCGGCGGGCAAGGTGAGCGACCTGATTGCTGAAGAAGGCAATCCGGCGCTCAAGCTGCGCGTGTTCGTCTCCGGCGGCGGCTGCTCCGGTTTCCAGTACGGCTTCACCTTCGACGAAAAGACCAGCGCCGACGACACCGCAGTGGTGAACGGCGGCGTCACGCTGCTGATCGACCCGATGAGCTACCAGTATCTGGTAGGCGCGGAGATCGACTACAGCGAAGGCATCGAAGGCGCCCAGTTCGTGATCCGCAACCCCAACGCCTCCACCACCTGCGGCTGCGGCTCCTCCTTCTCCGTGTGAAACCGACCTCGTTTCATTCAGTACCAAAAGGAGGCGCATGCCTCCTTTTAACTTTATGGGTTAAGCCATGAGCGCTCATGCACGCGGGCTGGCGGGTGTCCCCGCCACCCAGTCCGGCATTTCCTCCATCGACGGCGAAAAGGGCGTGCTCGCCTATCGCGGCTACCCCATCGACGTACTTGCCGCGCACAGCCATTACGAAGAAACCGCGCTCTTGCTGCTGGATGGCGCGCTGCCCGGCGCTGCGCAGTTGAGCGCGTTCGACGCAGAACTGCGCGCCAATCGCGCCGTCACCCCCGAAGTCACCGCCCTGATGCGCGCGCTGCCGCGCAACGGCCATCCCATGCACATGTTGCAGAGCGTGGTGGCGAGCCTCGGCATGTTTTATCCTGACGAAATCTCACAGCCGTCGAGCAGCCGCTCGTATGCCGACCCCGACTACGCGCGGCGCATGGCGATCAAGATCATCGCACGCACCGCCACGCTCGCTGCGTACTGGGAGCGGTTGCGTCAGGACAAGGCGCCGCTGCCTCCGCGCGCCGATCTCGGTTTTGCCGCAAACCTGCTCTACATGCTCACCGGCGCCGAGCCGGAGCCGTTCGTGGCGCGGCTCATGGATGCATGCCTGATCCTGCACGCCGAGCACACCATCAACGCCTCCACCTTCACTGCCATGGTCACCGGCTCCACGCTCGCCAATCCCTACAGCGTGATCTCCGCCGCCATCGGCGCGCTGTCCGGCCCGCTGCACGGCGGCGCCAACCAGCGCGTGCTGCTCATGCTGGATGAAATCGGTTCGCCCGCCCATGTGCAAGACTGGCTCGACAAAAAACTTGAACAGAAGGAAATCATCTGGGGCATGGGCCACCGCGAATATAACGTGAAAGACCCGCGCGCCGTGGTGCTGCACGACCTCATCGAGAAACTGGTGCAGCACCGTGGCGGCAAAGTCAGCCACTATTACGCCATCGCGCACACGCTCGAAGAGGCGGCGAAAGAGCGCCTCGCCGCGAAGGGCGTCTACCCCAATGTGGATTTCTACTCCGGCATCCTGTATGCCGAACTCGGCATCCCCACCGACCAGTTCACCGTGCTGTTCGCCATTGCGCGCACCGCCGGCTGGCTCGCGCACTGGTGCGAACAGATCGCCGACAACCGCATCTTCCGGCCGACGCAGGTCTACACCGGCGAAGCGCTGCGCGAGTATGTGCCGCTGAAAGACAGATAAAAGATATATAGAGAAAAGATACAAGAAATTCGTAGGGTGGGTTAGCGAAGCGTAACCCACCGGAACGAGGCCAAAACGGTGGGTTACGGCCTTCGGCCTAACCCACCCTACAAATTTTATCTTGGGTAAATCGTTCCCAACACAACCGTGCGCTTTGCGCCGGTTACGCTCGGCAAATTCCCCGGCTTACTCTCCAGCGTTTGTTTCGCCAGCCAGGCGAAGGCCATGGCCTCGACCCAGTCCGGGTTGATGCCGTGTTTCTCGGTGGATTCGACTGAACACTGGCTGAGACGCGCGCGCAGGCGCTGCATCAAATGCACGTTGTGCGCGCCGCCTCCGCAGATCAACACTTCGCTTGTTTGGGGCGCGTAGTGCCGGAGTGCCTGTGCAATCGAAGCGGCGGTGAGTTCGCACAGTGTCGCTTGCACATCTTGCGTGCTGATGGTCGCTCCCGGCGTCCTGCCTCCCGCGACATTAGTACATCCGTGTACGTCACCGGTGTGTGCTTGCAGCGCGGCATCGAGCCACGCCATGTTGAAGTGCTCGCGCCCCGTGCTCTTCGGGGGTTTGAGCGCAAAGTAGTCATCGCTCGACAAGGCATTCAGCAATCCCTCGCGCACATTGCCGCTCGCCGCGAAACGCCCGTCTTCGTCCATGTGTTTTCCGAGATGACGTTCCGCCCACGCATCCAGCAACACGTTGCCCGGGCCGGTATCAAAACCCGTGACGGAGTGCGTTGCGTCCTTGGGCAGCACGGTGATGTTGGCGATGCCGCCGATGTTGACCACGACGCGATCCTGCTCCGCTGAGCGAAACACCGCGTTGTGAAACGCGGGCACCAGCGGCGCGCCTTGTCCGCCTGCGGCGATGTCCGCGCGGCGAAAGTCCGCGACCGTGGTGATGCCGGTGCGCTGCGCAATCAGTGCGGGATTGCCGATCTGCAGGCTGAACGGGTAAGGGCCGCTGGGTTGATGACGTACGGTCTGGCCGTGGCTGCCGATGGCATGTACTTCCGCAGCTTTCACGCCCGCCTTTTTTAACAGCGCAAGCGCGCTGTCGGCGAAGATGTCGCCCATCTGCGCATCGAGTTCCGCCATGCGCTCGATCTCGTTGGGGCCGGGGGTGCACAACCCGAGCAGCGCAGCGCGCAGTTCGGGTGTGAGCGGGGTGCGATGCGTGGCGATCAGTTTGGCCTGGGCGCCGCTGAAGTCCACCAGTGCCGCATCCGCCGCATCCATGCTGGTGCCGGACATGAGCCCGGCAAAATACTGCGGCGTACTCACGCCTGCATCAGCGGGCGTTGAGGGCGACTTGGGTGTTGGTCTTGAACACGCCCATCTGGGCGATCAAGCGCTGCGTCTGGGCAATGAACGCAGGTTTGTATTTGGCCATGATCGGTTCGGCCTTGGGCAATGCGACAGTAAGCGGATTTTTATGTATACCGCCGATGCGGAATTCGTAGTGCAGGTGTGGCCCGGTGGTAAGGCCGGAGCGGCCGACGTAGCCGATGATCTCGCCTTGTTGTACCGCGCCATTTTGCTTTATCCCGCGCGCAAAGGCCGACATGTGTGCGTACAAGGTGCTGTATTTGCCCGCATGCTGCAGGATGATGGTGTTGCCATAGCCGCCCTTCACGCCTTTGAAAGCGATCTTGCCGCTGCTCGCGGCGCGGATGGGTGTGCCGGTGGATGCGGCGTAGTCAACGCCCTGATGCGCACGCATGCGATGCAGCACCGGATGGTAACGCGCCACCGAAAAGCGCGAGCTGATATGCGAAAACTTCACCGGCGTGCGCAGGAAGGCCTTGCGCATGGAGAGGCCCTCCGGCGTGTAATAGCTGACTTGGCCGTTTTCGTCCACGAAACGCATCGCGCGGTAGGTCTTGCCCCGGTTGGTGAATTCCGCGCCGAGGATAGTGCCGTCGCGCACCTTTTCACCGGCCACAAACTGTTCTTGATAAATCACGGCGAATTGGTCGCCCACGCGCAGATCCTGCGCGAAATCGATGTCCCAGCCGAAGATGTCCGCCATTGCGAGCGTCATGTTGTCAGACATGCCGGACTGCGTCGTAGCCTGAAACAGCGAGCTTTCAATCACGCCGCTGGCGTAGGCGGGGCGGGTTTCCAGCGTGTGGTTGATGTTGGCGGCCTGCAACCGGCCTTGCACGCGCTGCACGCGCAACGATTTTTCATCCACATCGTAGGTGAGTTCTTGTAGTTGTTTGGCACGGTCAAGTTTGATTTTGATTTGCTGTCCGGGCGCCAGTTGGGCCAGGGGTTCGATAGCCTTGCCCAATTCCAGCAGTTCCTGCAGCGGTTTCCCACCGAGACCGTTGCGCGCGAACATGAGTGTCAGGGTATCGCCGCGCTTCACCGTGAGCGCTTGCCACGGTTGCAGTTCAGTGGCGGAGGGTAAACGAGAATCACCGGGCGGCAACGGCAGCGGCAGGGCTATCCGCTCGCTACCGTTGTCCATATGAATCAGGGTTGGGCTGCGCGTGGCCGCAGCGTCGGGTGCGGTGAGCCCGAACACCACACCTATGAGCAGCACGCAGACCGTAAGTGCAATCCAATGGTGGTGGCTCAGGCGCAACGAGGTGCCTGCCGAGGTGCCGCGAAGGTGGCGCTTGATAAGTGATGGTAGATGCACGTGAAACCCCTTATCTTGCAATGAATTGCGCCTAACATATCATAAGCTTAGTTAAGGTCAACCCCATTCGCTAAGTATGATACGCTTATTCGCTGGTTAATATTCTGGGTATCTCACGAGTATGTCGGATCAAGGCCTCGAAATCTTAAGGCGCGGCGCGCAGGAAATCCTCTCGGAAGCGGAGCTGGTAGCCAAGCTGAAGCTGGGCAGGCCGTTGCGCGTCAAGGCGGGCTTTGACCCCACCGCACCCGATCTGCATCTCGGCCACACCGTGCTCATCAACAAGCTGCGTCAGTTTCAGGAACTGGGGCACGAGGTGCTGTTTCTGATCGGTGATTTCACCGGCATGATCGGCGACCCCACCGGAAAAAATGTCACGCGCAAACCGCTCACGCGCGACGAGGTGCTGGAAAACGCGCGTACCTACGAGAGCCAGATCTTCAAGATACTCGATCCTGCCAAGACGCTCGTCGTCTTTAACTCCAGCTGGATGGGCGAGATGAGTGCGGCGGACATGATACAGCTCGCCGCGCAACATACCGTGGCGCGCATGCTGGAGCGCGACGATTTTCACAAGCGCTACACCAGTCAGCAGCCCATTGCCATCCACGAATTTCTGTATCCGCTGGTGCAGGGCTATGACTCGGTGGTGCTCAAGGCCGATGTGGAGCTGGGCGGCACCGATCAGAAATTCAATCTGCTCGTCGGACGCGAACTGCAAAAGCACTACGGCCAGCCGCCGCAAGCCGTCATCACCCTGCCGCTGCTGGTGGGGCTGGACGGCGTGAACAAAATGTCCAAGTCACTGGGCAATGCCATCGGCATCACCGACGCGCCCGATGACATGTTCGGCAAGCTCATGTCCATCTCCGACGACCTCATGTGGAATTATTTCGAACTGCTGAGCTTCGAGCCCAGCACTACCATCGCGCGCTGGAGGCGTGAAGTGCAGGAAGGCGTGAATCCACGCGACGTGAAGTTCAGGCTGGCCGGGGAGATCGTGGCCCGCTTTCACGGCGCGCATGAAGCACAGCGCACGCAGGAAAGTTTTATCGCGCGCTTCCAGCGCGGCGTGCTGCCGGATGATCTGCCGGAGATACGGCTGGCGTCCACATCCGGCGTGACGCTGGCCAGCCTGCTGAAAGAGGCCGGCCTCGCGGCCAGCACCTCCGAGGCCCTGCGCCTGATCGGACAAGGCGCAGTGCGCATCAACGGCGAGCGCGTGGAAGACCGCGCGCTCCAGATCGCACCCGGCACCAGTCAGGTGGTACAGGTCGGCAAGCGCCGCGCCGCGAGGGTGATCATAGATTGAATCCAATCCGGGCACAGGCCACCGAACAAGGCATTGACGGCTCTGGCGCCCTGCGTATAATGGCGCCCTCCTGACTGGCGGCCCGATACAAGACTACGTGTTTTTCAGTACAAGCAGTTGACGGTTTCAGGCAGTCCCTGTATAGTCCGCAATCCGGTTGGCAGTAAGTGCAACCCCGCTCTTTAACAACTTAAGATCAAGTAATTTGTGTGGGTGCTTGCGTGGATGGCTTGGTATCACCAAAAAGCTGTCGATGTAAGCAACCTTGTAAGTCAATGTCAATGTTGAATTGATCCATAAGGTCAGCTTTTCATCAAACAAGATTGGTTGCCTCAAGCAGCCGAGAAGTATGAACTGAAGAGTTTGATCCTGGCTCAGATTGAACGCTGGCGGCATGCCTAACACATGCAAGTCGAACGGCAGCATGACGTGTAGCAATACACGTTGATGGCGAGTGGCGGACGGGTGAGTAATACGTAGGAATCTGCCCAGTAGCGGGGGACAACTTAGGGAAACTTAAGCTAATACCGCATACGCACTACGGTGGAAAGCAGGGGATCGTAAGACCTTGCACTATTGGATGAGCCTACGTCCGATTAGCTAGTTGGTAGGGTAATGGCCTACCAAGGCGACGATCGGTAGCTGGTTTGAGAGAACGACCAGCCACATTGGGACTGAGACACGGCCCAAACTCCTACGGGAGGCAGCAGTGGGGAATATTGGACAATGGGGGCAACCCTGATCCAGCAATGCCGCGTGTGTGAAGAAGGCCTTCGGGTTGTAAAGCACTTTTAGTGGAGACGAAAAGCACGGGGTTAATACCTCCGTGTCTTGACTTAACTCACAGAAAAAGCACCGGCTAACTCTGTGCCAGCAGCCGCGGTAATACAGAGGGTGCAAGCGTTAATCGGAATTACTGGGCGTAAAGAGCACGTAGGTGGTTAGGTTAGTCAGATGTGAAATCCCCGGGCTTAACCTGGGAACTGCATTTGATACTGCCTAGCTAGAGTTTAGTAGAGGGAAGTGGAATTCCACATGTAGCGGTGAAATGCGTAGAGATGTGGAGGAACACCAGTGGCGAAGGCGGCTTCCTGGACTAAAACTGACACTGAGGTGCGAAAGCGTGGGTAGCAAACAGGATTAGATACCCTGGTAGTCCACGCCGTAAACGATGAGAACTAGACGTTGGAAGGTTTATCCTTTTAGTGTCGCAGCTAACGCGATAAGTTCTCCGCCTGGGGAGTACGGTCGCAAGACTAAAACTCAAAGGAATTGACGGGGGCCCGCACAAGCGGTGGAG
>JAQBXX010000053.1 GCA_027624315.1 Pseudomonadota bacterium | reverse complement strand
CGTATTTGAAAAATGGCGGCACATCCATGTGCCGCAGGAATCTCTGAATAAATCAGAGATTCCCTAACTAAGGTGCGGTTATTTTACGCGGAATCGCCCGGGTTTTGTTGCGCGCAGTGCGGGCCACACCAACGCCAGCAGCAGAGCAATCACCACCGGGTAATTCCCCCAGCGCACATAGGGTGTCGCGCCCGCCATCGGCTGCGCCGCGGCCGTGACGACGTGGGTTGCAAACTGCGGCGAGCGCGCCACGATGCCGCCGCGCGCGTCGATCACCGCCGAGATGCCGTTAGTGGTGGCGCGCAGCATGTAACGCCCGGCCTCCAGTGCTCGCATGCGCGACATCTGCAGCGCCTGATGCGGGGCGAATGAATCGCCATACCAGGCGTTGTTGGTGCCGTTCACCAGCAGCGCCGCCTGCGGCAGGGCCTGAATGACCTCCTCGCCGAACACGTCTTCGTAGCAAATTGACACGCCGATCTTGTAACCGGCGGCCTCCAGCAACGGTTGCGTGGCCGGCCCCGCGCTGTAACCCGACATGGGCAGATCAAAAAATCCGATCACCCCGCGCAGCCAGTCGTCGAACGGGAGATAATCGCCGAACGGCACCAAATGACGTTTGTAGTAAAAACCGCTGCTGCTGCCGAGGCTCAGCATGCTGTTGTAATAGCGTTGCGATTCGCGCTCCAGCACCGAAATCCCAATCAGCATATCCGTGCGGTGCGTGCGCGCCTCGTTCTGCAGCCCGGCGAGATAAGTGTCGGCGAGCTGGTGATAAAACACCGGCAGCGCCGCCTCCGGCCAGACGATCAGATCGCTGCCCCAATGCTGTCGCGTGAGATCGAGATAGAGGTCGAGCGTGCGCTGCACCTGCTCCGGCTGCCATTTTATTTCCTGCGGGATGTTGCCCTGCACCAGGGCGACGCGCAGCGGCGATCCCTGTGCGTGCGTCCACTGCATCTGGCCGAGCAGCGCCGCGCCCACCCATAGCGCGGACAGCGCCGCGAGCGCACCGATTCTTTGCTTTTTACCGGCCAGCAACAGCGTGAGCAGCAACCCGGCGGAGAACGCCACCGCCCACGACACACCGTACACCCCAAACACGGGCGCGAGCCCCGCGAGCGGCGCGTCGATCTGGCTGTAACCCACATTCAGCCAAGGGAAGCCGGTCAACACCCAGCCGCGCAGCCATTCAAACAATGTCCACGCGGCGGGGAAAATCAGCAGGATTTTTTTCCACTCGATGACTGGAGAAAAACGTGCGACGAGATACCCCAGCACCGCCGGAAACAGCGCAAGCAGCGCGACAAACAGCGCCGTTAAACAACTCGCCAGGAAAATGCTGGCATAGCCGAAGTCGTGTATCGCGACATAGACCCACGACACGCCCACGCCGAACTGGCCGACGCCAAACAGCCAGCCGCGCCACAGCGCCCGGCGCGGTGATGCCTCGAGCCAGACGGAAAACAGCAGCACCAGTGCAAGCAGCGCGAGCGGAAACAGGCCCAGCGGGGCGAAGGCAAGCGGCAACAGTGCGCCGGCCAGCAGGCTGAGCGCATCGCCGCGCCAGCCCGCGAGGTTACGCAGCAGGATTTGCTTCACGCAGGGGAGGATGTGGAGGACGCAGTGCTGTCGGCGGACGTACGCACCATCACCTGCACCAGATGCAGCCGCCGGCTGTCGGCGCGTAATACCTTGAAACGCAAATGGGCCAGCGTAATAGTCTCGCCGCGCTTGGGCAGACGACCGTGATGATGGGTGAGCACGCCGCCGATGGTGTCAAATTCCTCGCCACTGAAATCGGTGCCGAATTCACGGTTGAATTCCTCCACCGGCATCAACGCCTGCACGGTGTAATTGGAATCGCTGTGCTTGATGATGAAAGTCTCATCATCGACGTCATGCTCGTCTTCGATCTCGCCCACGATCTGTTCGAGCACGTCTTCAATCGTCACCAGACCTGCCACACCGCCGTACTCATCCACCACCATGGCGATATGATTGCGGCTGTCGCGGAATTCCTTGAGCAGCACGTTGAGGCGCTTGCTCTCCGGAATGAATACCGCCGGACGCAGCACGTCATGCGCCTTAAACGTATTTTTGCCGCCCTCGGCAAAATAGGCGAGCAGGTCCTTGGCGAGCAGTATGCCCACCACCTCGTCGCGGCTTTCGCCCACCACCGGAAAGCGCGAGTGGGCCGACTCGATGACGAGCGGCAGAAATTCTTCCGGGCGCGCATCGTGCGGCACCACCACCATCTGCGAACGCGGCACCATGATGTCGCGCACGCGCAGCTCGGATACGGCCAGCACGCCTTCGATCATGGTCAGCGCGTCGGCGTCGAGCAGATTGCGGCCTTCGGCGTCGCGCAGCAGCGCGATCAGTTGCTCGCGATCTTGCGGCTCGCCCAGCAGCACCTTGCTCAGGCGGTCGAGCCAGGAACGGGGAGGGGATGCGGAGGTTTCGTCGTCAGTCATAATTACGGGTACCTCTAAAAATGCGTCTTTTGCTCCAATACTGCGTTGCAGCTTGTCTCCGCTGCTCACATACTAACTTGTATGCTGCGCTGC
>JAQBXX010000031.1 GCA_027624315.1 Pseudomonadota bacterium | reverse complement strand
GTCACTTGCTACTTGTTACTTGCTACTAACCCTTCTCTACCTGACTAAACGCCAACTCCACCGGCGTTGAGCGCCCGAAGATCAGCACCGCCACCCGCAGACGGTTCTTCTCGTAATTGACTTCCTCTACCACGCCGTTGAAATCATTAAACGGCCCGTCGGTCACGCGCACCACCTCGCCCGGCTCAAACAGCACCTTGGGACGCGGCTTGTCCACGCCTTCGTGCACGCGCTGCAAGATCGTCTGGGCTTCTTTCTCCGTGATCGGCGCAGGCTTGTCGCTGGTGCCGCCGATAAATCCCATCACCTTCGGCACATCCTTGACCAGATGCCAGGTGGCGTCGTCCATCTCCATCTGCACCAGCACATAGCCGGGGAAAAACTTGCGGTCGCTCTTGCGCTTTTGCCCTTCGCGCATCTCCACCACTTCCTCGGTGGGAACCAGTATCTCGCCGAACTTGTCCTGCAGCCCGCTACGCGCGATGCGGTCCTTGAGTGAATTCACCACCAGGTTCTCAAATCCGGAATAGGCATGCACCACATACCAGCGCAGCGCCATCGTTCAACCCCCCCGACCTGTCAGCAGTTTCACTGCCGATAACACCAACATGTCCAGCAGCCATAATAGGATGGCCACCACTATCACCACCACGATCACTACCAGCGTGGTCTGCACCGTTTCGCGGCGCGCAGGCCATACGACCTTGCGCACCTCGGTACGGGCATCGAGCAGAAAACCGCGTGTGGTATGACCCACCCCGGTTTGCGCCGCAATCGCGACCGCTACGCCCGCTGCAATCAGCAGGCCCAGCACGCGCACCAGCGTGGTCTGCTGTCCACTGTAGTAGTAGAACGCGCCAATAGCGATCACCATGAGTGTGATCGCCAGGAACAACTTTGCCTTATCCGCCATGCCTTCCCTGACTACCTATGTGCCACCAGCCGTGATTGGCAGGCCAGGAGGGAATCGAACCCCCAACCTGCGGTTTTGGAGACCGCCGCTCTGCCAATTGAGCTACTGGCCTATTAAAAACAGTTACGAGTAGCTAGTTGCGAGTAGCTAGGGAAAGCCTTTACTCGCCACTCGCTACTCGCCACTCGCCACTCGCTACTCAAGTATTTTCGCCACCACACCCGCGCCCACGGTCCTGCCGCCTTCGCGGATCGCAAAGCGCAGGCCTTCTTCCATCGCAATCGGGGCGATCAGGGCGATGGTCATCTTGACGTTGTCGCCGGGCATGACCATTTCGATGCCTTGGGCCAAGTCGCACGCGCCGGTGACGTCGGTGGTTCTGAAGTAGAACTGGGGCCGGTAGCCGTTGAAGAAGGGGGTGTGGCGGCCGCCCTCTTCTTTGGAGAGGATGTAGACTTCGGCTTCAAATTTGGTGTGGGGCTTGATGGAGCCGGGTTTGCACAGTACCTGGCCGCGCTCGACTTCTTCGCGCTTGGTGCCGCGCAGGAGGACGCCGACGTTGTCGCCGGCCTGGCCCTGGTCGAGGAGCTTGCGGAACATTTCGACGCCGGTGCAGGTGGTTTTGAGGTTGGGCTTGAGGCCTACGATTTCAATTTCGTCGCCGACTTTGACGATGCCGCGCTCGATTCTGCCGGTGACGACGGTGCCACGGCCAGAGATGGAGAAGACGTCTTCGACGGGCATGAGGAAGGCGCCGTCTACGGGGCGCTCGGGCTGGGGGATGTAGGTGTCGACGGCTTCGACGAGCTTGAGGATGGAGGGGACGCCGATGTCGCTCTGGTCGCCTTCGAGGGCCTTTAAGGCGGAGCCGCGGATGATGGGGGTCTTGTCGCCGGGGAACTGGTAGAGGTTCAAGAGGTCGCGCACTTCCATTTCGACCAGTTCGAGCAGTTCTTCGTCGTCGACCATGTCGGCCTTGTTGAGGTAGACGACGATGTAGGGTACGCCGACCTGACGTGCGAGCAGGATGTGCTCACGGGTCTGGGGCATGGGGCCGTCGGCGGCGCTTACTACGAGGATGGCGCCGTCCATCTGGGCGGCGCCGGTGATCATGTTTTTGACGTAGTCGGCGTGGCCGGGGCAGTCGACGTGGGCGTAGTGGCGGTTGGCAGAGGTGTATTCGACGTGGGCGGTGGCGATGGTGATGCCGCGCGCGCGCTCTTCGGGGGCGTTGTCGATCTGGTCGTAGGCCTTGTATTCACCGCCGAATTTCTCGGCCATGACCTTGGTCAGCGCGGCCGTCAGCGTGGTCTTGCCATGATCGACGTGGCCAATCGTGCCCACGTTTAAATGGGGCTTGGTGCGCTCGAATTTTCCTTTGGACATGGTCGTTGCCTCAGCTTGAGAATTTCACGATTTTTTAATAATGGCATCTGCGAGGCTCTTCGGCACCTCGAGATACTTGTTAAATTCCATGGTATAGGTCGCACGCCCCTGGGTTGCGGAGCGCAAATCCGTGGAGTAGCCAAACATCTCCTTGAGCGGAACCTCGGCCGTAATCACCTTGCCCGCCGGGGCGTCATCCATGCCCTGCACCAGTCCGCGACGACGATTCAAATCACCCATCACGTCGCCCATATAGTCTTCCGGCGTCACCACCTCGACCTTCATGATCGGCTCCAGCAGCACTGGTGAGGCCTTCCTGACGCCTTCCTTCAGCGCCATAGAGCCGGCGATCTTGAACGCCATTTCGTTGGAGTCCACGTCGTGATACGAACCGTCGAATATGGTGGCACGGAAATCCACCAGCGGGAAGCCCGCGATCACGCCGTTCTTGATCTGTTCCTGTATGCCCTTGTCCACCGCCGGGATGTACTCCCTCGGCACCACACCGCCGACAACGCCGTTGACGAATTCATAGCCGGTGCCGGGCGGCAGCGGCTCGAGACGCAACCAGACGTGGCCGTACTGGCCGCGCCCGCCGGACTGGCGCACGAATTTGCCTTCCTGCTCCACCGCGACGCGGATGGTCTCGCGGTAGGCGACCTGCGGCGCGCCGACGTTGGCCTCGACGCCGAACTCGCGCTTCATGCGGTCGACGATGATTTCCAGATGCAGCTCGCCCATGCCGGAGATGATGGTCTGACCCGATTCCTCGTCGGTATGCACACGGAACGAGGGGTCTTCGGCGGCCAGCTTGGAGAGGGCCACGCCCATCTTTTCCTGGTCGACCTTGGTCTTGGGCTCCACCGCCACCGAAATCACGGGCTCCGGGAACTCCATACGCTCCAGCGTAATGATGTTGCCGAGATCACACAAGGTGTCGCCGGTGCTGACGTTCTTCAGGCCTATGGCGGCGGCGATATCGCCCGCGTGCACCTCTTTAATCTCTTCGCGCTGGTTGGCGTGCAACTGCACGATACGGCCCACGCGCTCCTTGCTGTCCTTCACCGGATTGAACACGGCGTCGCCCGACTTCAATACGCCGGAGTACACACGGAAGAAGGTCAGCGTGCCGACAAACGGGTCGGTGGCGATCTTGAAGGCGAGCGCGGAAAACGGCTCGTCGTCCTTGGCAAGGCGCTCGGTGAGCGTCTCTGCCGCGTCGTCCTTGTGGCCCTTGATCGCAGGCTTGTCCAGCGGCGACGGCAGGTAATCGATCACCGCATCCAGCATCGCCTGTACGCCCTTGTTCTTGAACGCGGAACCGCACAGCACCGGCACGATTTCGGCCTTGAGCGTGCGCGCGCGTATGCCCTGCTTGATCTCGTCCTGAGTCAGCGCATGACCGTCAAGATACTTGTGCATCAATTCTTCCGAACCTTCGGCGGCGGCCTCAATCAGGTTGTCGCGCCACTTCTGGCAGTCTGCCAGCATGTCCTGGGGAATGTCGCGCTCCTCGAAGGTCATGCCACGACTGGCTTCGTCCCAGTGGATCGCCTTCATCTTGACGAGATCGACCACGCCCTCGTACTTCTCTTCCGCGCCGATCGGCAATTGCAGCGGCACCGGGTTGGCGCCGAGGCGTTTCGCAATCTGGTCTACCACGCGCATGAAATTCGCGCCGGCGCGATCCATCTTGTTGACGAAGGCGAGACGCGGCACACCGTACTTGTTGGCCTGACGCCATACTGTTTCTGACTGCGGCTCAACACCGCCTACGGCGCAAAACAGCGCGCATGCGCCGTCCAGAACGCGCAAACTGCGCTCGACCTCAATGGTGAAATCGACGTGCCCCGGCGTATCAATAATATTGATGCGGTGCTCGGGGTACTTCTTGTCCATACCGCGCCAGAAGCAGGTCGTGGCGGCGGAGGTAATAGTGATACCGCGCTCCTGCTCCTGCGCCATCCAATCCATGGTGGCGGTGCCGTCATGCACCTCACCCAGCTTGTGCGAGACGCCGGTGTAATACAGCACGCGTTCGGTCGTCGTCGTCTTACCGGCATCGATGTGCGCCATGATGCCGATATTACGGTAACGCTCAATAGGGGTCTTGCGTGCCACGATGCTATTCCTGGATAACTACTTCAAACTACCAACGGTAATGCGAGAAGGCTTTGTTGGCCTCGGCCATACGATGTGTTTCTTCGCGCTTCTTGACTGCACCACCCTTGCTTTCGGAGGCATCGAGAATTTCACCTGCCAAACGCTGACCCATGCTCTTTTCACCACGACTGCGCGCGGCCTCCACCAGCCAGCGCATGGCAAGCGCGGTGCGACGCCCGGAGCGCACTTCCACCGGCACCTGATAAGTTGCGCCACCTACACGGCGTGATTTGACCTCCACCGTGGGGCGGATATTCTCCAGCGCCTTGTTGAAGGTCTCCAGCGCATCGCCCTTGCCCTTTTGCGTAATCTGATCCAGCGCGCCGTACACCACTTTTTCGGCCACAGATTTTTTGCCGCACTGCATCAGCACGTTCATAAACTTGGCGAGTGTCTCGTTCCCGTACTTGGGGTCGGGGAGGATGACACGCTTGGCTGCTACTCGTCTTCTTGACATTAGATGCTATCGCTGCTCGTAGAAAAAATTTCTGCCTGACACCCGATTACGACTTGGGACGCTTGGCGCCATACTTCGAACGGCCTTGTCTGCGGCCAGTGACACCCGAGGTGTCAAGGCTGCCGCGCACCGTGTGGTAACGGACACCGGGCAGATCCTTCACGCGGCCGCCTCGAATCAATACCACGGAGTGCTCCTGCAGGTTGTGCCCTTCACCGCCGATGTAACTGCTGACTTCCATGCCGTTGGTGAGTCGCACACGCGCTACTTTACGCAACGCCGAGTTTGGCTTTTTAGGCGTGGTGGTGTAGACGCGCGTACATACGCCACGCTTCTGCGGCGAACCCGCGAGCGCCGGCACCGTACTCTTGTCTCTCTGACGCACGCGCGACTTGCGCACCAGTTGATTCGTTGTTGCCATTTTATTTCCGCTCTAACTCGAAAACGATCCGCATTAATTTTATGCGGTAAAGACCCTCAATTTTAAGGTGTGCACGAGCAACCGTCAAGCTAAGTCTGAACATATTCGTTTATATACCCAGCTTGCTGGGGCACAAAGCAACGGGGTTTCCAAGGGAGAGTCATGCAACGCTCTCCTTGTGGTCGCCCGCGCGGATTCATCCTGCGCGGGCGACACCAAATTGGCTACGATGCGTTAAACACCTCATTGAGCGCTTCCATCGCCTCAGTTTGAGTTGCCTTGGCTGCGGCCTCTGCAGGCCCCTCCTGCTGCTCCTGTTTGCGCTTGCGCACACGTTCGGCATGATAGGCCAACCCGGTGCCCGCCGGGATCAGCCGTCCGACGATTACATTCTCTTTCAGTCCGCGCAGATCATCAAACTTGCCGCTCACTGAAGCCTCGGTGAGCACACGCGTGGTTTCCTGGAACGAGGCCGCGGAGATGAACGACTCGGTCGCGAGCGAGGCCTTGGTGATACCGAGCAGCATCGGCTCAAAGCTCGCCGGCGACTTGCCCTCCGCCAGTACGCGGCGGTTTTCTTCCATCAAGCGCGGGCGCTCCACCTGCTCGCCCTTGAGGAAGCGGGTGTCGCCGGGTTCGGTGATCTCGATCTTGCGCAGCATCTGACGCACGATCACTTCGATGTGCTTGTCGTTGATCTTCACGCCCTGCAGGCGGTAAACGTCCTGCACTTCATTCACGATGTAATTGGCGAGCACCGGCACACCGAGCAGGCGCAACACATCCTGCGGCATGGGCGGACCGTCGACGATGGTTTCGCCGCGGTCTACATGCTCGCCCTCAAACACCGTGACATGACGCCACTTGGGAATCAGCTCTTCGTGCTGCACGCCATCGGCGTCGGTGATGATGAGGCGTTGCTTGCCCTTGGTATCCTTGCCGAAGCTTATGATGCCGGAAACCTCGGCGAGAATCGCGGGCTCCTTCGGTTTGCGCGCCTCGAACAGATCGGCCACACGCGGCAGACCGCCGGTGATGTCGCGCGTCTTGGAGGATTCCTGCGGCAGACGGGCAATGGCATCGCCCACACCGATAGCAGCGCCGTCCTCGACGCTCACGATGGCGCCCGGCGGCAGGTAGTAATGTGCCGGGATGTCGGTGCCGGGGATGAGCAAATCCTTGCCCTTTTCGTCTACCAGCTTAACCATCGGGCGCAGATCGCGAGCACCCGATCCGCGCTGCTTGGGATCGGTGACCACCAGGCTGGTAAGGCCGGTGACGTCGTCCACCTGTCGTTGTACAGTGGCACCCTCGACCACATCACTGAAGCGCAGACAGCCCGCTACCTCGGTCACCACCGGGCGTGTGTGCGGATCCCAGTTCACTACGATCCGGCCGGGAGTCACTTCATCACCTTCGCTCACGGTAAGCACGGCGCCGTAGGGTACTTTGTAGCGTTCGCGTTCACGCCCGAACTCATCCAGCACGGTGAGCTCACCCGAACGTGAGACCGCCACGTTGTTGCCGCTCTGATGGCGCACCAACTTGATATTGTGCAGCCGCACCGTACCCTTGGACTTGATCTCGACGCTGTTGATGGCCGCCGAACGTGAGGCCGCACCACCGATATGGAAGGTGCGCATGGTGAGCTGCGTGCCGGGCTCGCCGATGGACTGGGCCGCAATCACGCCTACTGCCTCACCAATGTTGATCTTGTGGCCACGTCCCAGGTCGCGCCCATAACACGTAGCGCAGATACCGAACTCAGTTTCACAGGTAATCGGCGAGCGCACCTTGATCTGGTCAATACCGAGATCTTCCAGCGTGTCCACCCAGCGCTCGTCCAGCAATGTGCCTGCGGGCACCGCCACCTTGCGTGAACCGGGCGAAAACACGTTTTCGGCCACAGAACGGCCCAACACACGCTCACGCAACGGTTCGACCACCTCACCACCCTCAATAAGCGGCATCATCAACAGGCCCTGCGAGGTGCCGCAATCGTCGATGGTGACCACCAGATCCTGCGCTACGTCGACCAGACGGCGCGTGAGGTAACCGGAGTTCGCGGTCTTGAGTGCAGTATCGGCGAGACCTTTGCGCGCACCGTGCGTAGAGATGAAGTACTGCAACACATCCAGACCTTCACGGAAGTTGGCGGTGATCGGCGTCTCGATGATGGAGCCGTCGGGCTTCGCCATCAGACCGCGCATACCGGCCAACTGACGTATCTGCGCCGCACTACCACGCGCGCCGGAATCGGCCATCATGTAAATGGAGTTGAACGAAGCCTGCTTCACCATCTTGCCGCTGGCATCCTGCACCTGCTCGCTGCCGAGCTTGTCCATCATAGCCTTCGCCACCTGGTCGTTGGTGTGCGACCAGATATCCACCACCTTGTTGTAGCGCTCGCCATTAGTAACAAGACCTGAGGCGTATTGGTGCTCGATTTCCTTTACTTCTTCTTCGGCGGCATGGATGATCTTTTTCTTTTCGTCAGGCACCACCATGTCGTCCACGCCGATTGAGATACCGGAGCGCGTGGCGTAGGCAAAGCCGGTATACATGACCTGGTCGGCCAGAATCACGGTCTCTTTCAGCCCCACCGTACGGTAGCAGGTGTTGATGAGGCGCGAGATCGCCTTCTTGGTCATATTCTGATTGACGTGGTCGAAGGAAATACCGTCCGGCAACACGTCAAACAGCAGTGCACGACCGACAGTGGTATCTACCATGCGTCTGCTTTCGCGTTTTTCACCTTTAGCATCCGGCATCACTTCGCGCACGCGCAGTTTGATCTTGGCGTTCAGATCCACCATGCGGGTTTCATAGGCGCGGTGCACCTCGGCGGTGTCGCTGAAAACCATGCCCTCGCCCTTCGCGTTGATGCATTCGCGCGTCATGCTGTAGAGACCGAGCACCACATCCTGCGAAGGCACGATGATGGGCTCGCCATTGGCGGGCGAGAGAATGTTGTTGGTGGACATCATCAGGGTGCGCGCTTCGAGCTGGGCCTCGAGCGACAGCGGCACGTGCACGGCCATCTGGTCACCGTCAAAGTCAGCGTTGAACGCGGTACACACCAGCGGGTGCAACTGGATCGCCTTGCCCTCAATCAGCACCGGCTCAAACGCCTGAATGCCGAGACGGTGCAGTGTGGGCGCGCGGTTCAGCATCACCGGGTGTTCGCGGATGACTTCTTCGAGAATGTCCCATACCTCGGGGCTCTCACGCTCGACCAGCTTCTTCGCCGCCTTGATGGTGGTGGCGAGCCCGCGTAACTCCAGCTTGCTGAAGATAAAGGGTTTGAACAGCTCCAGTGCCATCTTTTTTGGCAACCCGCACTGATGCAGGCGCAGCGTCGGGCCGACCACGATCACCGAGCGGCCGGAGTAGTCGACGCGCTTGCCGAGCAGATTCTGGCGGAAACGGCCCTGCTTGCCCTTGATCATGTCGGCGAGCGACTTGAGCGGACGCTTGTTGGTGCCGGTAATGGCGCGTCCACGGCGGCCATTATCGAACAGCGCATCCACCGCCTCCTGCAGCATGCGCTTTTCGTTGCGCACGATGATGTCGGGCGCATTGAGGTCGAGCAGGCGCTTCAGGCGATTATTGCGGTTGATGATGCGACGGTACAAATCATTAAGGTCAGAGGTCGCAAAACGGCCTCCATCGAGCGGCACCAGCGGACGCAGATCCGGCGGCAGCACCGGCAACACCTTCATCACCATCCATTCCGGCTTGTTGCCAGAATCCAGGAAGGCCTCCATCAGCTTCAGGCGCTTGGTGAGCTTCTTGATCTTGGTTTCTGACGTGGTCGCGGCAAGGTCTTCGCGAATATTGACGACCTGCACTGAGAGATTCAGCGTACGCAGCAGCTCATAAATCGCCTCGGCACCCATGCGGGCGTCAAATTCGTCACCGTTTTCTTCGATGGCTTCGAGATAGGTTTCGTCGGTCAGCAATTGGCCGCGCTCAAGCTGCGTCATGCCGGGGTCGATCACCACAAAGGATTCAAAATACAGCACGCGCTCAATGTCACGCAGCGCCATGTCGAGCAACAGGCCCATGCGCGACGGCAGCGATTTCAGGAACCAGATATGCGCAACCGGGCTAGCCAGCTCGATGTGTCCCATATGCTCGCGCCGTACCTTGGCGAGTGTGACTTCCACGCCGCATTTTTCGCAGATCACGCCACGGTGCTTCAGGCGCTTGTATTTGCCGCACAGGCACTCGTAGTCCTTGATCGGCCCGAAAATTTTGGCGCAGAACAGGCCGTCTCGCTCCGGCTTGAAGGTGCGGTAGTTGATGGTCTCCGGCTTTTTCACTTCGCCGTAGGACCATGAGCGTATCTTCTCCGGCGACGCAAGCCCGATACGGATGGCATCGAACTCTTCCGCGACGCTCTGCTGCTTGAACATATTCAGTAAATCTTTCATCGTCTGTCTCCTAAACTCTATGCACCACCACCGCGCCCTCTCCGGGCGGGAGAGGAGGAAAAATTCCTTCTTGTATAGTTACGAGAAGGAAGGGGTGAAGGTCATCTTTGCTCCAGCTCGATATCAATGGCCAACGAGCGTATTTCCTTGGTCAGCACGTTAAATGACTCCGGCATGCTCGGTTCCATTCGGTGATCGCCATCGACGATGTTCTTATACATCTTGGTGCGACCCGCGACGTCGTCGGACTTCACCGTGAGCATCTCCTGCAAGGTGTAAGCCGCGCCATAGGCCTCCAGCGCCCACACCTCCATCTCACCGAAGCGCTGGCCGCCGAACTGCGCCTTGCCGCCCAGCGGTTGCTGCGTGACGAGGCTGTACGGGCCGGTAGAACGCGCGTGCATCTTGTCGTCCACCAGATGGTTCAGCTTCAGCATGTACATGTAGCCCACCGTGATCGGACGCGCAAAGGCTTCGCCGCTGCGACCGTCGTAGAGCGTGGTCTGTCCACTCTCCGGCAGATCGGCCAGCGCGAGCATGTGCTTGATCTCGGCTTCGGTCGCGCCGTCGAACACCGGCGTCGCGGTGGGTACGCCGGCGCGCAGGTTGTGCGAAAGCGCCAATATCTCATCGTCGTTGAGCGACTTGAGATCCTCCTTTTTGCCGCTGGTGTTGTACACCTTGTCGAGGAACTTGCGCATGTCCTTGGCCTCGTTTTGCGCATCCAGCATGCGTCCGATCTTTAGACCAAGGCCTTTCGCGGCCCAGCCCAGATGCACTTCGAGCACCTGACCCACGTTCATGCGCGAAGGCACGCCGAGGGGATTCAGCACGATATCAATCGGCGTGCCATCGGCCATGTAAGGCATGTCTTCTACCGGCACAATCATCGACACCACGCCCTTGTTGCCGTGGCGGCCTGCCATCTTGTCGCCGGGCTGAATGCGGCGCTTCACCGCCAGATATACCTTCACCATTTTCAACACACCGGGGGCGAGATCATCGCCCGCGGCGAGCTTGGCGCGCTTTTCCTCATGTTTGGCGTCGGAGGCCTTGCGCTGCTGCTTGAGCTGGTCACTCATGCGCTCGAGCTGCTGGTTGGCATCCTCGTCGCGCAGCCGGATCTCGAACCACTTCTCGTGCGGCACCTCGGCAAGGTAGGCCTTGGTAATCTTGACGCCGCTCTTGAGTCCTTTCGGGCCGCCATGCGCGGTCTTGTTCACCAGCATTTTTTCCACGCGCTGGTACAAGTCATCTTCCATGATGCGCATCTGGTCGCGCAGGTCTTTCTTGAATTTGGCGAGCTCGGCATTTTCGATCTGACGCGCACGTTCGTCTTTTTCAACACCATCACGCGTGAACAGATGCACGTCGATCACCGTACCCACCATACCGGAGGGCACGCGCAGGCCGGTGTCTTTCACGTCCGAGGCCTTTTCGCCGAAGATCGCGCGCAGCAGGCGCTCTTCCGGCGTGAGCTGTGTCTCGCCCTTGGGCGTAACCTTGCCCACCAGGATGTCGCCCGTCTTCACCTCGGCACCGATGTACACGATGCCGGACTCATCCAGCTTGGCCAGCGCACCTTCACTCACGTTCGGGATGTCGGCGGTGATTTCTTCCGACCCGAGCTTGGTATCGCGCGCGACGCAGGTAAGTTCTTCGATATGAATGGTGGTGAAGCGCTCTTCTTCCACCAGCCGCTCGGAAATCAAAATCGAGTCTTCGAAGTTGTACCCGTGCCAGGGCATGAAGGCCACCAGCACATTCTGGCCCAGGGCCAATTCGCCGTTATCGGTAGATGGGCCATCGGCCAATACGTCACCGCGTGCAATCACGTCGCCGATATTCACCAGCGGACGCTGGTTGATGCAGGTATTCTGATTCGAGCGCGTGTACTTGGTGAGATTGTAGATGTCCACGCCCTGTTCACCGGCGGCGGCCTCGTCGTCATTGACGCGCACCACGATACGTCCGGCGTCGACCGAATCCACCCGGCCGCCACGGCGCCCCCCTACTGTCACGCCGGAGTCTATGGCCACGGCGCGCTCGATGCCGGTGCCTACCAGCGGCTTTTCCGCCTTCAGCGTCGGCACTGCCTGGCGTTGCATGTTGGAGCCCATGAGCGCACGGTTGGCATCATCGTGCTCAAGGAACGGGATCAGCGCCGCTGCGACCGACACAATCTGGCGCGGCGACACGTCGATGTAGTTCACGCGATCCGGCGTGACCAGGGTAAATTCGTTGTCGTGGCGGCACGACACCAGCTCGTCAATCAATCGCCCCTTTTCATCCATGGTGGCGTTGGCCTGTGCAATCACATAGCGGCCTTCCTCGATCGCCGACATGTAATCAATGCGGTCGGTGGCGCGAGAGTTTTCCACTTTGCGATACGGCGTCTCCAGGAAGCCGTAATCATTCACGCGCGCATACACCGCGAGTGAGTTGATGAGGCCGATGTTCGGACCTTCCGGCGTCTCAATCGGACACACGCGCCCGTAATGCGTGGGGTGCACGTCGCGCACCTCGAAACCCGCGCGTTCGCGCGTCAGGCCGCCCGGCCCAAGCGCCGAGACGCGGCGCTTGTGCGTAATTTCGGACAGCGGATTGTTCTGGTCCATGAACTGCGACAACTGGCTCGATCCAAAGAATTCCTTCACCGCTGCTGCCACCGGCTTGGCGTTGATGAGCTCCTGCGGCGTGAGGTTGTCGGTTTCGGCGAGGCTCAGACGCTCCTTCACAGCGCGCTCTACGCGCACTAACCCGATGCGGAACTGATTTTCCACCATCTCACCCACGCAGCGCACGCGCCGGTTACCGAGATGGTCAATGTCGTCTACACCGCCGCTGCCGTTTTTGATGTTGATCAGCACCTTGAGCACGTCAATGATGTCCTGCCGTGACAGGATGCCGGGGCCTTCAATCTCGCTGCGCCCAACACGGGCGTTGAACTTCATGCGGCCGACCTCCGAGAGGTCGTAGCGCTCGGGGCTGAAGAACAGATTGGTGAACAGTGTCTGTGCGGCGTCCTTGTTGGGCGGCTCACCCGGGCGCATCATGCGGTAAATTTCGATCTGCGCCTCAAGTGCACTGCGCGTGCCGTCGATGCGCAGCGTGTCGGACATGTACGGGCCACGATCGAGGTCGTTGGTGTGCAGCGTCTTGAGCTCTTTCACGCCCGCCTTGAGTATCTTTTCGATCATCTCGGCAGTCAACTCGTCGTTGGCGTTGCCCAGCACTTCGCCGGTCGCCTTGTCGACTAGGGTCTGCGTGAGTATTTTGCCGATCAGATAGTCCTGCGGCACGTCGAGCCACTTGAGCCCCGCCTTTTCTACTTCGCGAATGTGGCGTGCGGTGACGCGACGCCCCTCTTCAATAAGCACTTTGCCCTTGGTATCGCGCAGATCGAACGACAAGGTCTCGCCGCGCAGACGCGCCGGCACCAGTTCGAGGCGGATTTGCTCCTTCTCCACCTTGAAGCTGTTGCTCTCAAAGAACATGTCAATCATCTGCTCATTGGTGCAATCGAGCGCGCGCAAAAGCACCGTGGCCGGCAGCTTGCGGCGGCGGTCGATGCGCACGTAGAGGGCATCTTTGGGATCAAATTCGAAGTCCAGCCACGAGCCGCGGTAGGGGATAATGCGCGCCGAGAACAGCAGCTTGCCAGAGGAATGTGTCTTGCCCTTGTCGTGCTCGAAAAACACGCCGGGTGAGCGGTGCAATTGCGATACGATAACGCGTTCGGTGCCGTTGATGATGAAGGTGCCGTTTTCCGACATGAGCGGTATCTCGCCCATGTACACCTCTTGTTCCTTGATGTCCTTCACCACGGTGGTGCCCGGCGCTGCGTCCCGGTCGTAGATCATGAGGCGCACTTTGACGCGCAACGGCGCAGCATACGTAGTGCCACGCTGCTGACACTCCTTGACGTCAAATACCGGCTGGTCCAGGCGATAGCTCACATACTCGAGCGCCGCATTGCCGGAATAGCTGGTGATGGGAAACACCGATTTCAACGCTGCATGGAGGCCCTGGTCGGCGCGCGCTTCCGGCGCGATATCCGCCTGCAGAAACTCCACATAGGAGCCGATCTGCATCGCCAGCAGGTAAGGCACCGGCAAGATACTGGGGCGCTTGCCGAAGTCTTTACGTATGCGTTTTTTCTCGGTGAATGAATAGGCCATCATTAATTCCTCATCAGTGCAACAAAGTGGCGAATAGCGGCCTCGCGCCATGCCGGCGGAGACGCGAACAGGCGGGTGACCAAATGGTCACCCGCCATCATCGGACAGCGGCTGTAAGGCTCGCGCGGCCTTGTAGCGTTGATCGTACTGAGCAGGGTATCGGCGCTCCGGCTCATCCATGAGCCAGCGACACTGATACCATGCATGGTGCCTGAGATTACTTGATCTCGACTGTGGCGCCCGCCTCTTCCAACTGCTTCTTGATATCTTCGGCATCCTTCTTGGGTATGCCTTCCTTGACCACCGAGGGTGCGCCCTCGACCAGATCCTTCGCTTCTTTGAGACCGAGCCCGGTGATGGTGCGGATCACCTTGATGACACCGACCTTGTTCTCGCCGAACTTGGACATGGTGACGGTGAACTCGGTCTGCTCTTCCGCTGCGGCTGCGCCGCCCGCGGCAGGGCCGGCGGCGGCGACGGCGGCGGTCACGCCGAACTTCTCTTCCATCGCGGAGATCAGATCGACGACCTCCATCACAGTCATATTGCTAACGCTATCCAGAATGTCTTCTTTGGTTACAGCCATGGGTCTACTCCTCAAAATTTAATTAGTTAATTGCCAAGGTAGCGGAAACTGGAACAGATCAGGCGGCCTGCGCCATTTTCTGATCGCGTACCGCAGCGAGCGTGCGTGCGAGCTTGCCGACCGGGGCCTTCATCACCGCCATGAGCAGGCTGATCGCCTGATCGCGTGTCGGCAGTTTGGCGAGCTTGGCCAGATCCGCAGGCGGCATGAGCTTGCCGTTGTATGCGCCGGCCTTGATGATCAGCCGCTCGTTCAACTTGGCGAACTCGCTCATGAGCTTGGGTGCAGCGCCCGGCTCTTCGCGCGAGAACGCGAGCAGCAAGGGTCCCACCAAGACTTCCTGCAGGCAGGCGAACTCGGTGCCTTCCATCGCACGGCGCGCAAGCGTGTTGCGCACTACGCGCAGATACACGCCACCCTTGCGTGCACTCATGCGAAGTGCGGTCAACTGCTCGACGGTGAGGCCGCGATACTCCGCCGCCACCACCGACTTGGCGCTGGCCGCAACGGCCGCCACTTCGGTCACAATGCGTTTCTTGTCTTCAATACGTAGTGTCACGGGATGGTCTCTCCTCCCAGATTATGTGGTCACACCAGATGCTCTTTTACGAGCATCCATCCACGGCGCCCCTCTTGACCAGCTATAACCCCGACTGGAATTACCCTGTTTCTGAGGTACCACCGTCTGCGCAGGAAATTAAACGTTCGAGCTGCTAACGTACCTGCGGTCTTTGACGACGCGGCGTTACACCACGCGACAAAATTCCTATATCGCCAGACTCGACTGGTCCAGCACTATCCCCGGCCCCATGGTGCTGGAGAGAGTGATCTTTTTGAGATAAATACCCTTCGCAGTGCTGGGCTTGGACTTCTGCACTTCGGCGAGCAACGCGATCAGATTCTCGCGCACCGCATCCACCTCAAACGAGGTCTTGCCGATGGTGCAATGCAGAATGCCGGCCTTGTCGGCGCGATAACGCACCTGGCCCGCCTTGGCGTTCTTCACCGCGCCCGCCACATCCATGGTCACCGTGCCCACCTTGGGGTTGGGCATCAGGCCGCGCGGGCCGAGAATCTGGCCCAGTTGCCCCACCAGGCGCATGGCGTCGGGACTGGCGATGAGCACATCGAAATCCATCGTGCCACCCTTGATGGATTCGGCGAGATCCTCAAAACCGACGAGGTCGGCACCCGCTGCCTTGGCGGCATCGGCATTGGCGCCCTGTGCGAATACCGCGACGCGCACCGACTTGCCTATGCCGTGCGGCAGCACACTGGCGCCGCGCACAGTCTGGTCAGACTTGCGTGTGTCGATGCCGAGATTGATGCTCACATCGATGGCTTCATTGAACTTGGCCGTGGCGCATTCCTTGATCAGGCGCAGCGCCTCGTCAACGGCATACTGCTTGCCCGGCGTGACTTTTCCTGCGATGGCCTTCGCGCGTTTCGTGAGTTTTGCCATGTCAGATCTCCGTATCCAGGCCCATGCTGCGCGCGCTGCCCGCAAGGGTGCGCACCGCGGCGTCCATATCGGCGGCGGTAAGATCGGGCATCTTGGTCTTGGCGATCTGTTCGAGCTGGGCGCGCGTCACCTTGCCCACCTTGACACTGTTCGGCGTCTTGCTGCCGCTGGTGATGCCGGCGGCCTTCTTGAGCAGAATCGTAGCCGGCGGCGTCTTGGTAATGAAGGTAAAGCTGCGGTCGCTGTACACAGTGATGACCACCGGGAGCGGCAGGCCCGCCTCAACGCCCTGTGTCTGCGCGTTGAAGGCCTTGCAGAATTCCATGATGTTCACGCCGCGCTGGCCGAGCGCAGGGCCCACCGGCGGGCTGGGATTGGCCTGACCGGCCTTGACCTGCAACTTAATGTAGGCCTCGATTTTCTTTGCCATGAATTACTCCTAAAATGGGTGCAAGCGCCCTGACTGAGGCTCCCCTGTTAAAAACAGTTACAAGTAGCAAGTCTCAAGTAGCAAGAAAATACAAACATCTTGTCACTTGCTACTTGTTACTTGCTACTAACCCTTCTCTACCTGACTAAACTCCAACTCCACCGGCGTTGAGCGCCCGAAGATCAGCACCGCCACCCGCACACGGTTCTTCTCGTAATTGACTTCCTCTACCACGCCGTTGAAATCATTAAACGGCCCGTCGGTCACGCG
>JAQBXX010000052.1 GCA_027624315.1 Pseudomonadota bacterium | reverse complement strand
ACTGCTGGTAGATTTTCCCCATGCAACATTGTCTCCTGAAAATGTTGCACTTGGTATTTGAGCGCGCCCACATTGACTTGCCTCTTTTCTCTTGTATCTGATTTTAAGATGGAAACATTCATCCGCTTTGGCAGTTTTATCGCACTGTTTGTCGTGATGGCATTGTGGGAGATGCAGCGTCCGCGCAGACCGTTGACGCAACCCAGGGCCGATCACTGGCGCACCAATCTCGCCCTGTTATTCACGGATGTGCTGCTGTTGCGCTTCACGCTCGGTGCGGCGGCGCTGGCTACGGCGGAATACGCACAACAGCACGGCTGGGGCCTGCTGAACATCACGGCATGGCCCGCATGGCTGGAATTTCTGCTCGCCTGGCTGCTGCTCGATCTCGCGCTTTACCTGCAACATGTGTTATCGCATGCGCTGCCGGTGTTCTGGCGCCTGCACCGCGTGCACCACAGCGATCTGGATTTCGACCTGACGACCGGTGTGCGTTTTCATCCGCTGGAGATTCTCCTCTCCATGCTCTACAAGATGGCCGCGGTGGCGGCGCTCGGCGCACCGCCTCTGGCAGTGCTGGTATTTGAGGTGGTGCTGAACGGCGCCTCCGTGTTCAATCACGGCAACGTGTATATTCCGGAGAAAATAGACCGCTGGCTGAGATTTTTTATCGTCACGCCGGACATGCACCGCGTGCATCACTCCAGCGTGGTGAACGAAACCAATTCCAATTTCGGGTTTTCCATTTCGCTGTGGGACCGGCTGTGCGGAACCTATCGCGCGCAACCCGCGCTGGGGCAGGCAGGCTTTGAGATCGGCCTGAAAGAATATCGTGAACGTCTTGGATGGTTTGCGCTGTTGCTGCTGCCGTTTCGACGTGGGCTGGGTCAGTACAGTCTGCGAAAAGATGCAGGCTGAGATGAAACTGATTCTGATGCGTCATGCCGAGGCGGAGCCGGGGGAAGCTTATCCCGAGGATGCGTCGCGCCCGCTCACGGTGGAGGGCGCAAAGACGCAGAAAAAAGTGGCGCAGGCGTTGCAGCGCATGGGTGTCATGCCGCAGCGTATCTTCACCAGCCCGCGTCTGCGGGCGCGGCACACGGCGGAGATTACCGCGCAGGTGTTGGGGCTGAGTGATGTGCTGCAAGAAAGTAATGCGCTGGGGGATGACTACTCAGTGAAGAATGTGTTGGCGTTGCTGCGCGAGTACGCCGACAAGGAAGCCATTCTCTGCGTGGGGCATGAGCCGGATTTAAGCGCATTGGCGGGTGCGCTGTTGTGTCCTGCCGCTAAGCCGCGCATCAAGTTCGTAAAAAGCGGCGTGTTGGGCCTCAGGTTTGAGGGCGCTGCCGCTGGCGGGCGCGGCACTTTGTGCTACTTGTACCGCCCACGCGATTTGTGCGCACTGCTGTAATAAAACATAAAAAAAGCGGACACCCGTTAAGGTGTACGCTGCAAGCCAAGGCAACGCGAAGACCTTAGAAGTCGTGGTTGATGCCGATGGAGAAGGTGGAGGGATCCAGCCCGGCGGTGGCGGGCACTACTGCGCCGGTGCTGCCGCCAGTGCCCACGCCGTAACGCGCGCCGGTGTCGTTATCGGTGCGGGCATACAGGGCGTAGAGAGCCGTGCGTTTGGAGAGTGCGTGATCGAGGCCCAGCACATACCAGTTGGCACCGGTGTTGCTTTCGGCGTCATTGTCGCTAGCCCGCGCATAGGAAATCTTGAAGGTGTTGCTGGCCATCTTGTGTGAAAGCGCCAGATACCAGGCATTGCGATCCAGCAGTGTCGCTACGTCCTCTTGCGCCATATCCTCGTACACGAAATTGATCTTGGTATTATCGTGATTGAAGGTGTAACCGAGACCAAGCGTCCAGGCAGCGGTATCGTAGATGCGCGTGCCGCTGCTGATGCCACCCGTGCTGTTCGCCTCGTCTCCATGGAATTCATAGGCCAGCGCGGCGTAATACGGGCCGCTTTCGTACACACCCGCCACGCTGTACTTATCCCGCTTAACGGTAGCGTCTTCATCCAGGCGATAGGCCGCGAGAAGTTGGAAGCCGTTCATTTTCGGGCCCCAGTAGTTGATGCTGCTCGGCTCGCGCTCGTTGAACGGCGTGCTCGCGCCGCTCACGTTGCCGATGATGGCGTTGTAGTCGCCCATGCTGTCGCTCCAGATGTCGAGCTTGCTGGTGGCGAGTTTGTAGGCATTGTCGGTCATGCCCACTACCAGCGTGCCGAGCGGAGCGGCGATACCGATATAGCTGTTGCGGGCGGTACCGAACAGCGTGGGCGCCGAGCTCGCCTCATCGAGGGTGACCAGGGTTTCCATTTGAAAAATCGCCCGCAAGCCGTTACCCAGGTCTTCGTTACCCTTAAAGCCAAAACGCGAGCTGTTGCTGGAAACGTTGCTGGCGCTAGTCGTGCCGTTGTCTGTGATGTCCACGGAGGCGCGCGCCTTGCCGTAAAGCTTGTAGGTTTCCTTCGCCTGCGCCGCTGTGGCAGTCACTGCCGCGGCCAGTGCGATGAAAAGAATTCGATTGCGTCGCCATTTTTCGCGAAACCCGAAATGGGTCCATCCGATTTCGGGAGCGAAAAATTGGCG
>JAQBXX010000030.1 GCA_027624315.1 Pseudomonadota bacterium | reverse complement strand
TGTCCCGCGGAGTTGTTCACCCCGGATGCGTTTGATTTCAGGCAGCATCATGCTGCGCTTTTTGCACTTGGTCATTGAAACCGCCGTAAGTAAAAAACATGCGACATAACACCGGATATGAATGTGGCCCGCCGCACGCCGTGCGCCGCTTGCAGCGCGCATGGTACCGGCTACGTCCCGGGCAATGGCTGCTCGAGACGGAATGCGCGCATCTTGCGGAACTGCTGCCTGACCTGTTCGGCTATCACGTGTTGCAGGTCGGCTGTCTCGTGGATGTTGACCTGCTCGGCAGCAGCCGGATCACGCACCGTGTCGTGCTGGCAGGTGACACGGAGAGTGTCGGCGTGGCGGTTGTGCCCGGCGTCTACGCGCTGCCCGATGCGCTGCCCATCGCCGCTGATTCGGTCGATGTCGTGGTGCTGGCCCATACGCTCGAATTCGAGGCGGATCCGCATGGCGTGCTGCGCGAGGCCGAGCGCGTGCTGATTCCCGAAGGCTATGTCGTGATTCTGGGCTTCAACCCGTGGAGCCTGTGGGGGCTGTGGCGCCTGGTATTGGCGCGGCGCGCGCGACCGCCGTGGTGCGGGCACTTTCTAAGTCTGCTGCGCATCAAGGACTGGCTCGCGCTGCTCGGCTTCGACATTGTCAGCCAGCGCTCGTATTTTTTTCGTCCCCCGCTGCGCCATGTCGGCGTCATGCAACGGCTGCGCTTTATGGAAACGCTCGGTGCGCGTGCGTGGCCGACCTGCGGCGGCGCGTATCTCGTGCTGGCGCGCAAGCGCGTGGCCACGCTCACCCCGATCAAGCCGCGCTGGCTCGCGCCGCGTCGCCTGGTGCCCGCGGGCATGCCGGAAGCCAGTGCGAGCCAATCACACCGTGAAACCGCTTCTCCATGACTAAGCCGGTCACCGCCACTGCCGCTGTCGAAATATTCACCGACGGCGCCTGTCGCGGCAATCCCGGCCCCGGCGGCTGGGGTGCGTTGTTACGCTATCAGGGGAAAGAAAAGTCCCTCTACGGCGCGGAGGCGCACACCACCAACAACCGCATGGAACTCATGGCGGTGATCATGGCGCTGGAGTCGCTGAAGCGCCCGTGCCAGGTGCAGGTCACAACCGATTCACAATATGTGCACCACGGCATCAGCCAGTGGATCATCGGCTGGAAGAAGCGCGGCTGGAAAATGGCGGACAAGAAGCCGGTCAAGAATGTCGATCTGTGGCAGCGGCTGGACAGTGCCGTGGCCGCGCACAAGGTAACCTGGCACTGGGTGCGCGGCCACACGGGCCACCCGGAAAATGAAATTGCAGATAGGCTTGCGAACCGGGCCATAGATGAAATGAAACAGGAAAAAACGGGGTGCCCATGAGACAGATCATTCTCGATACCGAAACCACCGGACTGGAGCCGTCGCAGGGGCACCGCATCATTGAGATCGGCTGCGTGGAGCTGGTCGACCGGCGCAAGACCGGCAACACGTTCCATTATTATCTGCAACCCGACCGGGCCATTGATCCCGGCGCGAGCGAGGTGCACGGCATCACCGACGAGCAGTTGGTGGGCAAGCCACGCTTCAGTGATGTCGTGGACAAGTTTGTCGAATTTGTGCGCGGCGCTGAACTGGTGATACACAACGCGGCGTTTGACATCGGCTTTCTCAACCACGAGCTTGCATTGCTGGGCGCGGAGCGCGGCGCGATCACTGACCATTGCACCGTGTCATGTACCCTGCAACTTGCGCGCTCGCTGCACACCGGCCAGAAAAATAATCTCGACAGCCTGTGCAAGCGTTACTCGGTGGACAACTCCCAGCGCGCCTACCACGGCGCGCTGCTCGACGCCGAAATCCTCGCCGAGGTCTACCTCGCCATGACCGGTGGTCAGGCGAGCCTGTTGAGCGATGCCGCGCATTTCACGGCGCAGGCGCAGACGCTGCGGCGTGTCTCGAGCAAGCGTGCGCCGTTGCCCGTGGTGCATGCGACGGCGGAAGAGACCGCCGCGCACGAAGAGCGGCTGCAGGCCATCGACAAGGCGAGCGGCGGGAATTGCATGTGGAATAAATAAGCCCTGGAGCGCAAGTCTGTTAGCGTTGTAAAATAAACTGTTCAATCAACCGAAGCTGCGGAGCAAGTAATGCCGGACAATCGTAGAAGCAAAACCGTTACGCAGGGTGTGCAACGTTCGCCCAATCGCGCCATGCTGCGCGCGGTGGGTTTTGGCGACAAGGATTTCGACAAACCCATCGTCGGCGTGGCGAACGCGCACAGCACCATCACGCCGTGCAACATGGGCATAGGCGCATTGGCCGTGCGCGCCGAAGCCGCGTTGAAAAAGGCCGGCGCCATGCCGCAGGTGTTCGGCACGATCACCATCTCGGACGGCATCTCGATGGGCACCGAGGGCATGAAGTATTCGCTGGTGTCGCGCGAAGTGATTGCCGATTCCATCGAGACCGTGTGCAACGGCCAGAGCATGGACGGCGTGCTCGCGATCGGCGGCTGCGACAAGAACATGCCGGGCGCGATGATCGCGATCGCACGGCTGAACATTCCGTCCATTTTCGTCTACGGCGGCACCATCAAACCCGGTCACTACAAAGGCCGCGATCTCACCATCGTGAGCGCGTTCGAAGCGGTGGGGCAATACACCGCGCACAAGATCGACGAAAAAGAATTGATGGAGATCGAGCGCCACGCCTGTCCGGGCGCGGGTTCCTGCGGCGGTATGTTCACCGCGAATACGATGTCTTCGATCATCGAGGCGATGGGCCTGAGTCTGATGTATTCCTCCACCATGGCGGCGGAAGATGCGGAAAAGGCAGAGAGCACCGCACAGTCCGCAACCGTGCTGGTGAATGCGATCAAACAACAAATCCTGCCGCGCCAGATACTGACGCGCAAGGCGTTTGAAAATGCGATTGCCGTGACCATGGCCGTGGGCGGCTCCACCAACGCGGTGTTGCACCTGCTCGCCATCGCCCACGCCGCGCAGGTGCCGCTCACGATTGACGACTTCGAGACCCTGCGCGCGCGCGTGCCGGTACTGTGCGATTTGAAACCTTCCGGGCGCTATGTCGCCACCGATCTGCACCAGGCCGGCGGCATTCCGCAGGTGATGAAGATATTGCTCGCGCACGGAGTGCTGCACGGCGATGCGCTCACCATTACCGGTCAGACCATCGCGGAAGTTTTAAAAGATGTGCCGGCGGAGCCGCGCAAAGATCAAGATGTGATCCGGCCGTGGAATAATCCCATATATGCGCAAGGACATCTCGCCATCCTGAAGGGCAATCTCGCTGAAGAAGGTGCGGTAGCGAAGATTACCGGCATCAAGCTGCACAAGATCACCGGCCCGGCGCGCGTGTTTGATTCGGAGGAGACGTGCATGGCGGCGATCCTTGCGCGGAAAATAAAGGCGGGCGATGTCGTCGTGATCCGTTATGAAGGCCCCAGAGGCGGTCCCGGCATGCGCGAGATGTTGTCGCCCACGTCGGCCATCATCGGCGAAGGCCTGGGCGACTCCGTTGGTCTCATCACCGATGGCCGTTTCTCCGGCGGCACCTACGGCATGGTGGTGGGCCACGTCGCGCCCGAAGCGGCAGTGGGCGGCACCATCGCACTGGTGCAGGAAGATGACTCCATCACCATCGACTCCGATGCGCGTCTGCTGCAACTCAACGTGAGTGAGGCGGAGCTAGCCAAGCGCCGCGCGCAATGGAAACCCCCTGCGCCGCGTTACACGCGCGGCGTGCTGGCGAAATATGCCAAACAGGTGTCCAGCAGCAGCGTGGGTGCGGTGACGGACTAAAGGCAGACAGCCCGCAACCGACGGGATTGAGGTATTGCATCAATTCGGCGGTGCTCAAATTGAGCGCGAAAAAGCAGCCGGGCGCGTATAATGCGCCTCAACTTGTGATAGGCGTTCGCCATGTCTGAAAAAAACAGCCACGCTGCCTTTGTAAGCTGGTTCCGTCATTCCTCGCCTTATATCAATGCGCACCGTGCGCGCACGTTCGTCATTGCGTTCGGCGGTGAGGCGGTGGCGGATGCGAAATTCGCGCACTTCATCCATGACGTTGCGCTGCTCAACGCGCTCGGCGTACGCGTGGTGCTGGTGCATGGCGCGCGTCCGCAGATCGAGGCGCGGTTGCGCGAGCGCGGCATCAAGATGCGTTATGCCGGTGGCCTGCGCGTGACCGACGCCGCTGCGCTTGCCTGCGTGAAGGAAGCCGCGGGCAGCGTGCGCGTCGAGATCGAGGCGCTGCTTTCCATGGGCCTCGCCAATTCACCGATGGCGGGCGCACGTATACGCGTGGCCTCCGGCAACTTCGTCACCGCGCGTCCACTCGGCGTGCGCGGCAGCGTGGATTATGAACACACGGGCGAGGTGCGGCGCGTGGATATCGAGAGCATCCGGCAGGCCCTCGATGACGGCGCCGTGGTGCTGGTCTCGCCCGTTGGTTATTCGCCCAGCGGCGAGGTGTTCAATCTCTCTGCCGAAGACGTGGCCACGGCGGTCGCCGCCGAATTGCATGCCGACAAGCTGCTGCACATGGTGGAAGGCGCCGGCGTGCTGGATGCGAATAAGCACCTGGTGCGGCAACTGCGGCCCAACGAGGCGCAAAAGCTGCTCGCCGCCGCACATGGAAGAGCGATAGCGAAGGGTTCTGCTAGTGTCGCGGGAGGGTCGCTCCTGCGCGTCCCTGCGCCCGCGACATTGGGGCGTCCTGCCCGGCACACGAAGCCGGGAGCGACCGCCAAAGGCGCGCTGGCGGCGGACACCAAACGCTTGCTGACGGGCGCCGTGCAGGCGTGCAGCAAAGGCGTGCGCCGCGTCCATCTCATCAGCCGCCACACGGACGGCGCCCTGCTGCTCGAATTATTTACCCGCGACGGCATCGGCACACTGATCTCGGCAGATGTCTACGAAGACACGCGCGCGGCGGCCATTGATGACGTCGGCGGCATTCTGGAATTGATCTCCCCGCTGGAGGACGAGGGCGTGCTGGTGCGCCGCTCGCGTGAACGGCTGGAGACCGAGATCGATCATTTCACCGTGATGGAACGCGACGGCGCGATCATCGGCTGTGCCGCACTGTATCCCTGCCCCAAGGAGGGCTGCGGCGAGCTGGCCTGTCTGGTGGTGCATCCGGACTATCAGGACGCAGGCCGGGGTGAGGCGCTGCTGGAGCACATGGAGCGCAGGGCGAAGCAGCAGAAGGTCAAGCAACTGTTTGTGCTCACCACCCACGCCGCGCACTGGTTTGTCGAGCGCGGCTTCAAGGCGGCGGATATCAAGGTGCTGCCCATCGCGCGTCAGCAGCTATACAACTATCGGCGTAATTCGAAGGTGCTGGTGAAAAAGATATAATGGCGGAGGCGGTGAGATTCGAACTCACGAAGGACTTGCGCCCTTGGCAGTTTTCAAGACTGCTGCCTTAAACCACTCGGCCACGCCTCCGGATGGCGCGAGGATACCCGAAAAGTGCGCCCGGCCGCCAGAGACCTTGATCTTTTGGCGGACTCCAGTATGCTATGAACTTGCGGCTGCCTCGGCGGTCTTAATCGTACACTGATACCACCCATTTAGAATCCAGGAGCTTGGTTATGATGACTAATTATCCCTCCCAGCCCGTCACTACAACGCCGTCAGCAGAGTCGGCGCTGGCCAGTAACAAGCTGATTCGTAACACCTATATGCTGCTGGCGATGACGCTGCTGTTCAGCGCCGCGACTGCGGGTACCGCGATGGTGCTGAACCTGCCGCACCCCGGCCTGCTGATTACGCTGGTGGGGTATTTTGGATTGTTGTTCCTGACCTACAAGCTGCAAAACAGCGCCTGGGGTCTGGCGTCGGTGTTTGCCCTGACCGGCTTTATGGGGTTGACCCTGGGGCCGATTCTGAACGCCTACCTTAATATGCCCAATGGCCACCAGACCGTGATGATGGCGCTCGGGGGCACCGGTGCGATCTTCATCGGCCTGTCGGCGTATGCGCTCACCACGCGCAAGGACTTCAGCTACATGGGTGGCTTTCTCGTAGCCGGGATTCTGGTGGCCTTCCTGGCCGGGCTGGGTGCGATATTTTTCAGCATGCCGGGCCTGGCGCTGGCGGTGTCGGCCATGTTCGTGCTGCTGATGTGCGGTTTGATTCTGTATCAAACCAGCCAGCTGGTGAGCGGCGGCGAAACCAATTATATCCTGGCGACGGTTACGCTCTATGTGAGCATTTATAACCTCTTCACCAGTTTGCTGCATTTGCTGGGTGCCTTCGGCCGCGACGACTGACGTCAGATTTGCATAGATATAAACGGCCCCGCCAAGTGTGCACTTGGCGGGGCTTTTTTATGCTCGCGTGATGCTTTTGTGAAATCCCCCCATTATCCTGAATGCCGTTTAGTGTCTTGGCGAGGTGTGCATGGCGCGCAAAGTACTGGTTGTTGAAGACGAGAAAGACATCGCGCATCTGGTGGAGTTGCACCTGCGCGATCTCGGCTGCGAGGTAACGCTGGCGCATGACGGGCGTGTCGGCCTTGATCGCGCGCTCGCGGAGCGCTTTGATCTCATCGTGCTCGATCTCATGATCCCCGGCATGGACGGCCTTGATGTATGCCGTAACCTGCGTGCGCGCCCGCCTTATGTTCCCATTTTGATGCTCACCGCCAAATCCACCGAGCTTGATCGCGTGCTGGGGCTTGAGGTGGGGGCGGATGATTACCTCACCAAGCCGTTCAGCATCCGCGAACTCATCGCGCGCGTGAAGGCGCTGTTCCGCCGCGTTGATGCGCTCGCGGCGCAAAATATCAATGACGAGCAGCAGGTGCTGCACGCAGGCGACCTCGTCATCGACGTGGAGCGGCGCAAGGTCACGCTGCGCGGCAAGCCGGTGGAGCTTACCGCGAAGGAATTCGCGCTCCTGCTGCAGTTCGCCAGGCACCCGGGCAAGGTATACACGCGCTCGCAATTGCTCGATCTGGTGTGGAACTACAGCCACGACGGCTATGAGCATACGGTAAATTCCCACATCAACCGGCTGCGCGCCAAGATCGAACACGACCCCGCGCATCCCGACTACATCCGCACCGTGTGGGGCGTCGGCTACAAGTTCGCCGAGTTGAACGACCTGGCGCGGGACTGAAACTATGTTCAAGACGCTATCGGCGAAATTGGCCGTCGCATGCAGTGAGAAATGCCAGCATTCCGATTAAGCATAAACAATGAAAACGAATGTGACTCATGATTGACCTCATATCACCCAACATCAATTAGACATCGTCTACACTACTCTTTGCAGCAGTGGCAGTCATCATGCGCGGCTGTTTTTCAAGCGGCTCTGGCGCTTCAATTGGCTTGCCGGTTTCTATGCCCATTTCCGCGAATTTGCGTGCGCCGGGAATGAGTTGGCGTTCAAAGGAGCCGACGGCGGCGTTGTAGCTGTCGACGCTGCTGTTGAGGCTTTTGCCGACCTTCGTCAGGTGTTCGGCGAACACGCCGAGGCGTTTGTATAATTCCTCGCCCACATCGCGGATGCGTTCGGCGTTGACCGCCAGCGTCTGCTGGCGCCAGCCGTAGGCGACTGCGCGCAGCAAGGCGACAAAACTGGTGGGTGTGGCGAGAATCACCTTTTGGCGCAGCGCAATTTCGATGAGGTCGCGCTGGATGTCGAGCGCGGCGTTGAGGAACTGGTCGCCGGGGATGAACAGCACAACGAAGTCGGGCGCGTTTTTGAATTGTTCCCAATAGGATTTTGCGGCGAGTTCGCGCACGCGTTTGACGACGTTGCGCGCGTGGCTTTCGAGGTGGAGGGTGCGCGTGGCATCGTCGGTGGCTTCGACGGCGCTTAAATAGGCATCAAGCGGTGTCTTGACGTCAACGATGATTTCGCGCCCATCGGGCATGCGCACAATCATGTCGGGGCGCATGCCGCCATCCGCTGTTGCCGTGTGCTCCTGTTCGAAGAAGTCGCAATACTCCACCATGCCGGCCAGCTCGGCGAGACGCTTGAGGGTAAGCTCACCCCATTGGCCGCGCACCTCCGGGCGGCGCAGGGCCTGCACCAGGTTGCGGGTTTCGCTTTGCAGCGACTGCTGGTTCAACGCCATGGTTTCGAGGTGCTTGCTGAGCGAGCCGAAGGACTCCTTGCGTTCGAGCTCGATCTGGCGGATCTGTTGCTCGTTTTTCTCCAGCGCCTCCTTGATCGGTTTTACCAGTTGCTCGATGGATTTTTCCTTCTGTTCCAGATCACCCTGTGCCTTGATGTGAAACTGCTTGAGGTTTTCCTGCGCCAGCTTGAGAAATTCTTCGTTATTACTGCGCAATGCCTCACTCGCGAGCGCGGTGAAGGTATGGGTGAGCTGCGCGCGCGCGGCTTCGAGCGCGGCTATCTTTTCCGCGCCGCTGCGCTGTTCGGCCTCAAGCTGCGCGCTCAGTGTGGCGTTGTCGCGGTTCAATGCGCCAAGCCGGCGCTGCATCATGAGGTAAACCGTCACGGCACCGCCCGCTATACCGAGCAGTGCGATGACGATCAACGTGAGCGTGGAGCCAGACTCAATCATGCGCCGTAATCCAGTCGAGTAAGTCGGCCGGGTGCGCGATCATGCCGTCCGCGCCCCAGCTGTCGGGTTGTTCATCTTCACCGATGTAACCGAACAGCGCCACCAGCGTTTTCATGCCCGCGCGCCTGCCGGCCTCGATGTCGCGCGCGGCGTCGCCGATATACAAACACTGATGCGCTTCGCTCCCTGCAAGCTGGCAGGCGTGCAGCATGGGCGCGGGATGCGGCTTGCGTTCGGCCACGGTGTCGCCGCTCACCACGCACGCCGCGCGCTCTGATAATCCGATCTGCTCCAGCAACGGGTCGGTGAGCCACGCGGGTTTGTTGGTCACCACGCCCCAGTTCATGCCGCGCTGCTCAATCGCGCCCAGCAGTTCCTCGATGCCGGGGAACAGGCGCGTGTGCTGTGCCAGATGGTCGCGGTAGATGTCGAGCAGACGCAGGCGCAGTGATTCGAATGCGGCCGTGCCGGGTTCGATTTCAAATCCCAGTCGAATGAGTGCTGTTCCGCCGTGCGACACCACAGGCCGGATAGTTTCAAACGGCAGCGGCGCGCGATCCTGCTCCTGCAACACAGCGTTGAGCGCGAAGGCGAGATCGGGAGCGGTGTCGGCGAGCGTGCCGTCCAGATCGAACAGGACGGTGCGTAAGCTATTATTCGTGCGCACGCTGGAGGTGGACAAGGTAGTTGACGTCGATGTCGCGTCCTAAACTGTAGCGACGCGTGAGCAAATTGTACGTCATGCCGGTCAGCTCGCGCAGGGTCAGCCCGGCGTGGCGCGACCACGCCTCGATCTCCGATGGACGGATGAAGCGTGCGTAATCATGCGTGCCGCGCGGCAGCATGTTCAGCACATACTCCGCGCCAATGACCGCGAGTAGATACGCCTTTGGCGTGCGGTTGAGGGTGGAAAAAAACACGTGGCCGCCGGGTTTGACCAGCGCCGCGCAGGCGCGCACCACGGAGGAGGGGTCGGGCACGTGTTCGAGCAGTTCCATGCAGGTGACGACATCGAATGCGGCGGGATGCTGCGCGGCGAATTGCTCCGCGGTGCCGTGCCGGTAATCCACCTGGGCGCCGGACTCCAGCAGATGTAGCTTGGCGACGTTGAGGGCGTCCTCGGCCATGTCGATGCCGGTGACGGTGGCGCCGCGTTGCGCCATGGCCTCGGCGAGTATGCCGCCGCCACAGCCGACATCCAGCACCCGTTTACCGGCCAGTCTGGCGCGCGCGTCGATGTAATCTATGCGCAACGGGTTGATGTCGTGCAGCGTCTTCAGTTCGCTGTCCGGGTCCCACCAGCGCGCGGCCAGCGTGCGGAATTTGGCGACTTCGGCGGGATCGACGTTGTGTGTGGTGTGTGACATGTACATAGAATAACGCAGAACGCGCTGCGGCGGTTATGGCGGTATTAGGACGGGCGGATTTTCTGCGCCCAGGTGCACGCCTTCGCCACCATCTCGGTTTCGTCCAGCGTGGTGAGTTTGCGCTGCTTGAGGAGATGTTGGCCCGCCACCCAGACATCGGTCACCTTGTCGCGGCCGGTGGCGTAGACGAGTTGCGAGACGGGGTCGTAAAGTGGTTGCGTTTCGAGATCGCCGAGGTGTACTGCGGTGATGTCGGCGGCCTTGCCGGGCAGCAGCGAGCCGGTGATGTCGCCGAGTCCGAGCGCACGCGCGCCGTTGAGTGTCGCCATGCGCAACGCGGCGGCGGCGGGCACGCTGGTGGCGTCGTCGCTCACGCCCTTGGCGAGTAGCGCCGCAGTGCGCATTTCGCTGAACATGTCGAGGTCGTTGTTGCTCGCGGCGCCATCGGTGCCGAGCGCGACGTTGATGCCGGCCTTGATGAGCTTGTCCAGCGGGCAAAATCCGCTGGCGAGTTTGAGGTTAGACTCCGGGCAATGCACCACGTGCGCGCCGCTTGCGGCGACCAGCGCGATTTCGTCATCGGTGAGGTGCGTCATGTGCACTGCTTGCAGGTGCGGCGACAGGAGGCCGAGTTTGTGCAGCCGCGCGAGCGGACGTTCGTGATATTTTGCGATACCTTGCTCGATCTCGTCGCGCGTCTCGTGCACGTGCATGTGAATCTGCCGGTCGAGCACGTCGGCGTACATCACGATCTTTTCCAGCGGCGCATCCGACACCGAGTAGGGCGCATGCGGCGCAAGCGTGGTGGTAATCAGGGGGTGATCCTTGAAGGCATCGTGCACTTCGAGGCCCTTGTGCAGATACTCGTCGGCGTTGGCGGCCCAGGCGGTGGGGAAGTCGATCAGGATCAGACCGATGCTCGCGCGCATGCCGCTGGCCGCCGTTACCCGCGCGGTGTGGTCGGGGAAGAAATACATGTCGTTGAAGCAGGTGGTGCCGCCGCGCAGCATCTCGGCGATGGCGAGTTGCGTGCCGTCCTGCACGAACTGCGGGCTGACCCAGGCGGCCTCCGCGGGCCAGATGTGCTGGTTCAGCCATTCCATGAGCGGCAGATCATCGGCCAGCCCGCGCAGCAGCGACATCGCGGCGTGGGTGTGGGCGTTGATGAGGCCGGGGATCAACGCATGCTCGTCGAGATGCAGCGTCGTGGCGGCGGTGTAACGGGTGCTCGCCTCGGCAGCGGGCAACAGATCGAGGATGCGGCCTTCGTGCACGGCGAGACAGTGGCCGCTGTAAACGACACCCTCCGGCTCCACCGGAATGATCCAGCGCGCATGAATGAGAAGATCAATGGTGGTCATGAGAGTCGATGATAGCGGATATGCGGCCTCACATAAAAAAAGCCCCGCACGAGGCGGGGCTGAAGGGGTTCGTTTCAGTAGAACGATTTAGTTCTCGCGCTGCACCTTGGTCTCAACATTGACGCGACGATTCGGCGCCAGGCACTGGATGAGGGCGGATCGACCCTTGACGCCATCGCAGCTTACGACGGGCTCGGATTCGCCCTTGGCCGCAGTTTCAATACGGTTGCTGCTGACGCCCTGCTGTTCCAGGTACGACTTCACGGCATCCGCACGGCGCTGTGAAAGCTTCATGTTGTAGCTGGTGCTGCCGATGCGGTCGGTGTGACCGGTGACGAGCAACAGGTCCACTTCCGGGTGCTCCTTCATCTTGGTGACGAATTCGTCCAGCTTGGCCTTGCCCTCCGGCTTCAGTATCGCCTTGTCGAAATCAAAGTAGGCGTCGGTTTGCAGCACGGAACGGATGGCCGGGGGTTGCGGGCCGGCAGCGGGTGCCTCATCCTTTTTCATCATCGCTTCCGGGGCAGCGGCATCGCCGCATTCGAACAAGGCATGTTCTTCGGACCAGGAGCCGGTACGGATACAGTCTTTGGAGCCGTCGCGTACCAAGGTTCCGGAGTTATCTACCACGTAGGCGTGATTATTGGTGATGCCTTCCGCAAAGGAGGAACTCATGCCGATAAACGGCATTACGGCCACAGCAGTGCTAAGTAAAAGATTCTTGATTGATTTTTTCATGGGGTGACTCCTTGCTCGGTGTTGATTCTTGTTACCACTATACTTTATGGCGATGCGTGACAACAATATAAGGGCTGGGTGATGCACTGCCTTGATTGAGAGCATAATAGCCACGAGTCCCGTATTTGCGGCTAGTCTAGCATAATTTCCGACAGAACAGAGGTAAATTCAGTGTTAAATCACAGCCATAGCGCCTGCCCGGGGCAGGACAAACCCGCGACTCACTCTGCCCACGACAGCGTGCGCGCCGTGGAGTGGCGGGAGGATAGCCTGCGCTTGCTCGATCAGCGGCGGCTGCCGCAGCACACGGAATATCTGGCGTGCCGGGATGCGGCGGCGGTAGCGCAGGCGATCAGTTCCATGGCGGTACGTGGCGCGCCCGCCATCGGTATTGCAGCGGCCTACGGCGTGGTACTCGCGGCACAGCAGCGCTATGCGTTCTCGTCCGCCACCTGGCGCACGGACATTGCGGCCGATATTGCGGCGCTGGCCCGCTCGCGCCCGACAGCGGTCAACCTGTTTTGGGCGCTCGCGCGCATGCAGGCGCAGCTCGCGGACGTTACCGGCGACCCCGGCCCCGTCTTGCTCGCTGAGGCGCGGCGCATCCACGACGAGGACATTGCGGCCAACCGGCGCATGGGGGATCTGGGTGCCGCGTTGATTGAGGCCGGCAGCGGGATACTCACGCACTGCAACACCGGCTCGCTCGCGACCGGCGGTTACGGCACCGCGCTGGGCGTGATCCGCGCGGCTTGGGCCGCTGGCAAGCTGAGCAATGTATACGCCGACGAAACCCGCCCCTGGCTGCAAGGGGCTCGGCTCACCGCCTGGGAACTGGTGCAGGACGGCATCCCCGTCACGCTGATCGCCGACGGCGCGGCGGCCTGGCTTATGCATCAGGGCGAGGTGCGCTGGGTGATCGTGGGCGCCGACCGCATCGCGGCGAACGGCGATACGGCGAACAAGATCGGCACCTACGGTCTTGCGCTCGCCGCGCGCCACCACGGCCTGAAATTCATGGTGGTGGCACCGACCTCGACGTTTGATATGCAGCTGCGCAGCGGCGCTGACATCCCCATCGAGACACGCGCGCCGCAGGAGGTGCTGACGCTCGCAGGTCAGCCGGTGGCGGCCGCCGGGGCATCGGCCTGGAACCCGGTGTTCGATGTCACACCCGCTGAACTCATCGATGTGCTGGTCACCGAGCGCGGCGTGGTGCAGGCGCCGGATGCGCAGAAGATTGCGGCGCTGATGCAGGCGTAAACCCTCGCGTTTTGCCTTATTTTAAGTGTCGGGCAGGGGGTGGTTGTGCTATCCTAGAGCCTCACAAAAACAGTGTACAAAAGACTTGATTTCACCCTCTCCGACACACGCTGCATCTGAATCCCGCGATGGTTGATTTCGCCAAAGAAGTCCTCCCCGTCAACATCGAGGAGGAGATGAAACAGTCGTACCTCGATTACGCGATGAGCGTGATTGTGGGCCGCGCGCTGCCCGACGTGCGCGACGGCCTCAAGCCGGTGCACCGCCGCGTGTTGTACGCGATGAGCGTGCTCGGCAACGACTGGAACAAGCCCTATAAAAAATCGGCGCGCGTAGTCGGCGACGTGATCGGTAAATACCATCCGCACGGCGATACCGCCGTGTACGACACCATCGTGCGCATGGCGCAGCCGTTCTCGCTGCGCTACATGCTGGTCGACGGCCAGGGCAATTTCGGTTCGGTGGACGGTGACGCCCCGGCGGCGATGCGTTACACCGAAGTGCGCATGTCCCGCATCGCGCACGAGATGCTCGCCGACCTCGACAAGGAAACGGTCGATTTCGTCCCCAACTACGATGAGTCCGAGCATGAGCCGGTAGTATTTCCCGCGCGCATTCCCAATCTGCTGGTCAACGGTTCCAGCGGCATCGCCGTCGGCATGGCGACCAATATCCCGCCGCACAATCTGGGCGAGGTGGTCGATGCCTGCGTCGCGCTGATCGACGACCCCACGCTCGATATGGCGGCGCTGATGCAGTACATCCCCGGCCCGGATTTCCCCACCGCCGGCATCATCAGCGGCGTGGCCGGCATCCACGAGGCCTATCGCACCGGGCGCGGACGCCTCATTGTGCGCGCCCGTACCGCAATCGAAACGGACGAGGCGAACGGCCGGCAAACCATCATCGTCAACGAATTGCCGTATCAGGTGAACAAGGCGCGCCTGCTGGAAAGGATCGCCGAGCTGGTCAAGGAGAAAAGGCTCGAGGGCATTTCCGAGCTGCGTGACGAGTCCGACAAGGACGGCATGCGCATGGTGATCGCGCTGAAACGCGGCGAGATTGCCGAGGTGCTGCTCAATAATCTCTATCTCCACACCCAGATGCAGAGCGTGTTCGGCATCAACATGGTGGCGCTGGTGGACGGCCAGCCGCGCCTGCTGAACCTCAAGCAAACGCTGGAACTGTTCATCCGTCACCGGCGCGAGGTGGTGACGCGGCGTACCGTGTATGAACTGCGCAAGGCGCGTGAACGCGCCCATATCCTCGAAGGGCTCGCGGTCGCGCTCGCCAACATCGACGCCGTCATCGCGCTGATCAAGGCCGCGCCCGACCCGGCGCAGGCCAAGGAAGGGTTGGTCGCCCGGCGTTGGGCGCCGGGCACCGTCAGCGAGATGCTCGCGCGTGCGGGCGCCACGGCCTCGCGCCCCGCCGACCTGATGCCGGAGTATGGCCTCGGTGACGACGGTTACCGTTTATCGCCGGTACAGGCGCAGGCGATACTCGATTTGCGTCTGCACCGCCTCACGGGTCTGGAGCAGGACAAGATCATCACCGAGTATAAGGAACTGCTCGACAGCATCGCCCGTCTGCTCGAAATACTGGCCAGCAATGAGCGCCTGATGCAGGTGATCCGCGCCGAACTCATCGAGATACGCGAGCACTATGCCGATGCGCGCCGCACCGAGATCGTGCGCGATCATCAAGACCTCACGCTCGAAGACCTCATCAATGTCGAAGACGTGGTGGTGACGTTGTCGCACGCGGGTTACGTGAAGTCGCAGCCGCTGTCGCTGTATCGCGCGCAGAAGCGCGGCGGGCGCGGCAAGGCGGTCACCAGTGTGCGCGATGAAGATTTTGTCGAAAAATTATTTGTCGCCAGCACGCACGACATGATTCTGTGTTTCTCCAGCCGCGGCAAGGTGTACTGGATGAAGGTGTATGAGCTGCCGCAGGCGGGGCGCATCGCGCGCGGCAAGCCGATCATCAACCTGCTGGCGCTGGAGGAGGGCGAGCGCATCAACGCCATTCTGCCGGTGCACGAGTTCGCGCCGGACCGTTATGTGTTCATGGCCACCGCGCAGGGCACGGTGAAAAAGACGCCGCTCGCGGAATTTTCGCGTCCGCGTCCGAGCGGTATCATCGCGCTCGATCTGCGCGCGGACGACCAGCTGGTGGGCGTGGCGCTCACCGAAGGTGACAAGGATATTATGCTGTTCACCGATACCGGCAAGGTGATCCGCTTCCCGGAGCAGGACGTGCGCTCCATGGGACGTACCGCGTGCGGTGTGCGCGGCATTCGTCTGGGCGAAGGGCAGCGCGTGATATCGCTCATCATTGCCGATGACGGCGCCGTGCTCACCGCCACCGAGCGTGGTTACGGCAAGCGCACGCCGATTGAAGATTACCCCAGGCACGGACGCGGCGGGCAGGGCGTCATCTCGATTCAGACCACCGAGCGTAATGGGCGGGTCATCGGTGCGGTGCGCATGCTCGAGGCCGACGAGATCATGCTCATCACCAACGGCGGCACACTGGTGCGCACGCGCGCGAGTGAAGTGTCACAGGTGGGACGCAACACGCAGGGCGTGAAGCTCATCAGTCTCGCGGACAATGAAAAGCTCATCGGTATCGAGCGCATCGGCGATGTCGAGGAAGAACAGGAAACAGTGAGTTCCCCGAATGAATAGTTATTGCAATGAGGAGTGCTATGTCACGCGCGTATAATTTCAGCGCCGGGCCGGCGGTGTTGCCGGAAGAAGTGTTGCGTCAGGCGGCGGACGAGATGCTGGACTGGCACGGCTGCGGCATGTCTGTGATGGAGATGAGTCATCGCGGCAAGGAGTACATGTCCATCACGGAGAGCGCCGAGGCGAGCCTGCGCGAGATCATGGCGATCCCGGCCAACTACAAGGTGCTGTTCCTGCAGGGCGGCGCCAGCAGCCAGTTTTCCATGGTGCCGATGAATCTGCTGCGCGGCAAGAGCGAGGCCGATTACATTAACACCGGCGAATGGTCAAAGAAGGCCATTGCCGAGGGCAAGCGTTACTGCAAGCTGAACGTGGCGGCCAGCGCGGAAGACAAAAATTTCACCTATGTCCCCGCGCAGCAAACATGGAAGCTCAACCGTCAGGCGGCCTACGTGCATTACACGCCGAATGAAACCATCGGCGGTGTGGAATTTCACTGGGTGCCGGAGACCGGCGATGTGCCGCTGGTGGCGGACATGTCCTCGACCATCCTGTCGCGCCCGGTGGACGTGTCAAAGTTCGGCGTGATCTACGCCGGCGCGCAGAAGAACATCGGTCCGGCGGGCCTCACCGTAGTGATCGTGCGCGATGACCTCATCGGTCAAACTCTTCCCGGCACGTCGGTGATGTTCGATTACAAAATTCACGCTGACAACGGCTCGATGTACAACACGCCGGCCACCTACGGCTGGTATTTCGCGGGCTTGGTGTTCGAGTGGATCAAGCGTCAGGGTGGGCTGCAAGGCATGGCCGAGCGCAACCAGCGCAAGGCGAACAAGCTCTACGCTGCCATCGACGGCTCCGGTTTTTACAAGAGCCCGGTCGATCCTGCGTGCCGCTCATGGATGAACGTGCCGTTCACGCTGCCGGACGAAAAGCTCGACAGCGTGTTTCTGCCCGAGGCAAAAAAGGCCGGGCTGCTCGCGCTCGCCGGCCACCGCTCGGTGGGCGGCATGCGCGCAAGCATCTACAATGCCATGCCGGAGGCGGGTGTGGATGCGCTGATTGAGTTCATGCGTGATTTTCAGCAGCGGCATCAGTAATAGCGAAAACTCAACGCAAAGGCGCAAAGAATTCTAAAGTTCAAGGTATATGTATTACTCATAAGTCAGTAAGTAAGACTACACTTCCCGCTACGTCCCCGCCCCCTGTTTAGGGG
>JAQBXX010000051.1 GCA_027624315.1 Pseudomonadota bacterium | reverse complement strand
ACTCCTCTTGGGTTATCATAAACCCCATTCCGAGTGTCCGTTAAATCAGGGTAAGCCTAGCCTGACCCTAGTGTTTCATAGTGTTTCATAGTGTTAAATAAATTGGACACACCTTATGAATCCCCCTGAAGATCATCAGTTTGGGTGCCCGCGTTTGATGGATCAAGTGCGTGAGCGGCTGCGGGTAAAGCACTACAGTATCCGTACTGAGCAGGTCAGACTGGATTAAACGCTTTATTTTGTTTCGTGGCAAGCGGCATCCGGAGGCCATGGGCGCACCGGTTATTTGTGTTCACAAATTGCGACTCCGACGCAATTGGCTGTGCATCCGGGACTCATGGAGTGTTTGAAAGGCTTTGAGAACCCTCATTCTCTCCGATCCCGGATGAACAACCTATTGTGAAATGATGACTGGCGGGCTGTTAAGGCCTGGCGGGTGGGCGCAATCCTTCCACGGTTTTGATCAGCGCGCTGAACTCATCGTTGCCGTTCTCCTGCTGGTCGAGCCGCACCAGCAGATAATCCAGGTCCGGCGCACACCAGAACGTGGTGCGACGCTTGCTGTCTGCATCCATGATGCGTTCTATTTTCAGCGTCTTGAGCGTGCCCAGCGGCGTCGTCAGCGTTTCCTCACCGGCGACACGAAAGCGGTAAATTTTAATCTGGTCGTCATCGATCAGCGTATAGGCAAGTTCGGTCTTCCCCTGTTTGAGGTCGGTCATCAGCGCGAGTTGATAGACGAGCTTGTCCAGGGTGCCTGCCGTGATGGGTATCTGGTTCGACCCGTGTTCGCTGCCGTCACCGTTGACGACGCCGCGTTCCCAGTCAAAAAGTTGCTCCAGGTGACGCTCCTTTTTGCCGCCGGTTTTCCGGTAACTGTAGTGCAGTGAGCGTATACGCCCGGCGTGATATTCCCACTCGCTGCGTTCGACGATGAGGTCTTTCACAAACAGCGCGGCCAGGCCGCTGCTGCGGGTTTCGGTCTCGAACATCTGCCTGCCGTTGTCCTGCTTGCCGAGGCTGCGGCGCATCTCGCCCAGCAGGAGGCTGCCCTTGTGTACCGTGTAGGAGGCGTTGAATGCCGGGAGTGGCGCGGCCAATGCGGGCGACGCTGCACACAGGACAAGCAGGGCAATCATGAGGTAGCGCATAAGATCAGTGACCCTCTGAATGTGCAACAAGTTCCGGCGTAATTCTCTTGCCATCGAGCAGCGCATATTCGTCGCCGGCATCACCTGCGAGATGCAGCCGTCCTTCGGCGAACCAGCGTATGGCCTGCGGGTAGATGCGGTGCTCCGCTTCGAGCACGCGCGCGCCGAGCGTGGCGGCAGTGTCGCCCGGCAGCACCGGCACGCGCGCCGCAAGCACCACCGGCCCGCCGTCGAGGGCGTGCGTGACGAAATGTACGCTGGCGCCATGTTCGCGCACACCGGCCTCCAGCGCGCGCCGGTGGGTGTCGAGGCCGGTGAAGGCGGGCAGCAGCGACGGGTGAATGTTGAGCATGCGTCCGCGGTAATGACTTACGAAGCTCGGGCTCAGGATGCGCATGAATCCGGCCAGCACCACCAGTTCCGGTGCGTGACGGTCAATGAGGGCCTGCAGTGCGTTATCAAAACTCTGCCGGTCGGGGAAGGCGGTGTGATCGAGTACCTCGGCGGGGATGCCCGCGTTGTGCGCCAGCGTGAGCCCCGGCGCAGCGGGACGGTTGCTGATGACGGCGCGAATATCAATCGGCAGCGCCTGCCCGGCCACGGCGCGCAGAATGGCCTGCAGATTGCTGCCGCGCCCGGAGATGAGGATGACCGTAGGCAGCCTGCGCGGCGCGCTCACTTGCCACCGGGCCGGATGACGACATGCGGGGCGGTGTCGGCCGCACAGGCCTCGATATTGCCGACGTGCCACGCGGTCTCGCCGTGGCTCAGCAACAGGTCGATGCTGCGTTCCACATCTTCAGCCGCGACACACACGATCATGCCCGTGCCGCAATTGAAGGTGCGGTACATTTCCTCGTCGGTAAGCGCACCGTTGCGTTGCAGCCAATCGAAGATCGGCGGGTGCGGCCAGGCCGTGCTGTCAACGAGCGCGCGTGTGCCACTGGGCATCACTCGTGGCAGATTTTCCAACAAGCCGCCGCCGGTGATGTGCGCGAGTGCGTGCACCGGCACCTGTTCGATCAGCGCGAGCAGCGGCTTGACGTAGATGCGCGTGGGCGCAAGCAGCGTGGCGCCCAGCGTGCTGGCATCAAACGCCTGATTGAGATCGGCCTGCGCGACCTCGATGATCTTGCGGATCAGCGAATAACCGTTCGAGTGCGGGCCGCTGGAGGCGATGCCGATCAGCGCGTCACCCGCCGCCACGCGGCTGCCGTCGATGATGCGTGATTTTTCCACCACGCCCACGCAGAATCCGGCGAGGTCGTAATCCCCGGCTGAATAGAGGCCGGGCATTTCCGCGGTCTCGCCGCCCACCAGCGCACAGCCGGCAAGCTCGCAGCCGTGGCCGATGCCTTCAATGACTTTTGCCGCCGTTTCCACATCGAGCCGGCCGGTGGCGTAGTAGTCGAGAAAAAACAGCGGCTCCGCGCCTTGCACCACGATATCGTTTACGCACATCGCCACGAGATCGATACCGATGGTGTTGTGGATGCCGGTTTCAATGGAGAGTTTCAGTTTGGTGCCCACGCCGTCGGTGCCGGACACCAGCACCGGCTCGCGGTAGCGGCCCACGGGCAGTTCGAACAGTGCGCCGAAGCCGCCCAGCCCAGCGAGTACGCCCGGACGCTGCGTGCGCCGCGCGATGGGCTTGATCATTTCCACCAGCCGGCTGCCGGCGTCGATGTCGACGCC
>JAQBXX010000050.1 GCA_027624315.1 Pseudomonadota bacterium | reverse complement strand
GCCCCCTCAATAGGGGGCGGGGACGTAGCGGGAAGTGTAGTCTTACTTGCTGACTTATGAGTAACTAAAACCACACTATCACTGAAAGGCGATTATTTATCATGACCATGATTCGTTTACTGGGCGGGCTGGTATTGCTGACCCTGCTTGCCCCGGTGCAGGCCGCGCCTTCCCCCACCGCAGCCGTGCAGCCTGTCCCGGCCGCACCTGCGCTTGCGGCGCGTGCCTACATCCTGATGGATTTCAGCAGCATGCGTGTGCTGGCGGAAAATCGCGCCGACGAGCGCATGGAGCCCGCAAGCCTCACCAAGCTCATGACGGCCTATGCCGTGTTCAAGGAGCTCACAGCAGGCAAACTCAAGCTCACCGACCCGGTCACCATCAGCGACCAGGCGTGGCGCTCGGAAGGTTCGCGCATGTTCGTAAAGGTGGGCACCAAGGTTGCGCTGGAAGACCTGCTCAAGGGCATGATTATTCAGTCCGGCAATGATGCCAGCGTCGCCCTAGCGGAGCATATTGGCGGGAGCGAGAAAGGTTTCGTCACGCTCATGAACCAGTATGCGCAGGCGCTGGGCATGAGCCGCAGTCACTTCACCAACAGCACCGGCCTGCCGGATCCGGAGCTTTACATCACCGCGCGTGACATCGCACTGCTCGCGCGTGCGCTCATCAGCGAGTTCCCCGAGCACTACAAGTACTACTCCATCAAGGAATTCACCTATAACAGCATCACCCAGTACAACCGTAACCTGCTGCTGTGGCGCGATCAGGGCGTCGATGGCCTGAAGACGGGGCATACCGAGAGCGCGGGCTTCTGCCTGTTAACCTCAGCGCTGCGCGACGACATGCGCTTGATCGCGGTCGTGCTCGGCACCAAGGATGAAAAATCGAGGGCACAGGAAAGTCTGGAATTACTGAACTACGGTTATCGCTTCTACGAGACACACCGCCTCTATGCCGCCGGTCAGCCGCTCTACACGCTGCCGATCTGGAAGGGCGCCGAAAAAACCCTGCGCCTCGGTCTGAGCGACGACCTCTATGTCACCGTACCGCGCGGCCAGTATAAAAATCTGACCGCGGCCATGGAAGTGGACGCGCGCATCATGGCCCCCGCCGCCAAGGGCCAGGCCTTCGGCGCGGTGAAGATCGCGCTCGGCGGTGACCTGATCGCAAAACCGGCCCTGGTGGCGCTGCACGATGTGGCCAAGGGCGGTCTGTGGCGGCGCATGATCGACAGCATCAGACTGTGGTGGCATTGAAAACAGTGGCTAGTGGCGAGTTGCCAGTAGCGAGGAAAACTCTTTCGCTTACAGGTTACGCATGACTAACGCCTCTCCTGTTGTTTACCTGAACGGAAAATTTCTTCCTCTCGACCAGGCCTGCGTGCCGGTGCTGGATCGCGGCTTCATCTTCGGCGACGGCGTGTATGAAGTTATTCCGGCCTACGGCGGAAGATTATTCCGGCTGGCGGAGCATCTGGCGCGCCTCGATCACAGCTTGAGCGGCATCCGCCTTGCCAACCCGTTCTCACACGCACAGTGGGACACGATGCTGAGCGAGCTGATCCGGCAAAATACTGTGTCCGACAACGCTGATCAGTATGTCTATCTACAGATCACACGCGGCGTCGCCAAGCGTGACCACGCCTTTCCCAAGGATACGGCGCCGACGGTGTTTGCCACCAGCAGCCCGCTACCTCCGATTCCGGAGACTTACGCCACACAAGGCATCGCCGCCATCACGCTCGAAGACATCCGCTGGAAGTATTGCCACATCAAGGCCATCACCCTGCTGCCGAATATCCTGCTGCGTCAGGAAGCGATTGACCGCGGCGCGACGGAGGCGATCTTGATACGCGGCGGTTCGGTCACCGAGGGCGCGGCGAGCAACCTGTTCATCGTCAAAAACAATACCGTCATCACGCCGCCCAAAGGCCCCGTGCTGTTGCCGGGCATTACGCGCGACCTGATTCTGGAACTCGCGCAGACCCACGGCATCGCCAGCCGCGAGGCGGCGATCAGCGAAGGTGAACTGCGCGCGGCGGATGAAATCTGGCTCACCAGCTCCACCAAGGAGATCATGCCGGTGACCCTGCTCGATGGCACCCCCGTGAGCGGCGGCAAACCCGGCCCGGTATGGGTGCGCATGATCGCGCTGTTTCAGGATTACAAACACAAGCTGCGCAGCGGCACCCATGTCTGACCCCATGTTCAACCAAGGCCAGGATGTGGTGGTGCGCCGGCTCGGCGTGTGTGACTACACGCCGGTGTGGGAGGCGATGCGCGAGTTTACGGCCGCGCGCACGCCCTCCACGCCCGATGAAATCTGGCTGCTGGAACATGCACCGGTGTACACACTCGGCCTCAATGCCAAGCGCGAACACGTGCCCGCGCCGCGCGACATCCCCGTGATTCATACCGACCGTGGCGGGCAAGTCACCTATCACGGGCCGGGACAAGTCGTAGCGTATGTGCTGCTCGACCTGCGCCGCCGCGCCCTCGGTGTACGGCAACTGGTCAGCGCACTGGAGCAGTCCGTGATCGACCTGCTCGCGGACTACGCTATCGATGCACACGCACGCCGCGATGCGCCGGGCGTTTACGCCGATGGCGCGAAGATCGCGGCCCTGGGTCTGCGCGTACGGCAGGGCTGCTGTTACCACGGCCTGAGCCTTAACGTGGCGATGGATGTCGAGCCCTACTCACGCATCCACCCGTGCGGCTACCCTGATTTGCAGGTGACCGATATGCACACCCTGGGCGTCGCGGCGGAAACCGCACAGGTGGCCGACCGGCTCATCGCGCAGCTGGCGCAACATCTGGGCTACACTGTGCACCCGGCGGCAAACGAAATCTCTCCAGCAGCAAAAACCCATGCTCATCCTGCTGCCTGTCACTCATAATATTTGGTAATTAGGGCGAAACGTAACCAAAGTAGAGTTTAATGAAGCGTTTGAACAGATTCTCTTTCCGGTGA
>JAQBXX010000029.1 GCA_027624315.1 Pseudomonadota bacterium | reverse complement strand
GGGGGGGGGACAGGGTGGGGGTAGAGTAAACAGGGTTTTTACTCAGGAGTCACATCATTAACGTTGTAGTCTTATTGGCTGACTCCTGATACGTTCCAAAATGCATCAAACGCTCATAGCGCATACTCAGCAGTTTTTCGGTGGGCGTATTTTTCAGCTCGCCGAGACTGGCCAGCAGCGCGCGCTTGATCTCACGCGCCATCGCATCCACATCGCGGTGTGCACCGCCCAGCGGCTCAGGAATGATCTCATCGATCAGGCCGAATCCCTTCAGGCGCTCGGAGGTAATGGCCATGATTTCGGCGGCCTCCGGCGCCTTCGCGGCGCTCTTCCAGAGGATGGAGGCGCAACCCTCGGGCGAGATCACCGAATAGGTGCTGTATTGCAGCATCAGCACACGGTCGCCGACGCCGATGGCGAGCGCGCCGCCGGAACCGCCTTCCCCGATCACGGTGCAGATGATCGGCGTTTGCAGCGTGCTCATGGCGAACAGATTGCGTGCGATCGCCTCGCTCTGGCCGCGCTCTTCCGCGCCGACGCCGGGATACGCGCCCGGTGTGTCGATAAAAGTGAAAATCGGCAGGCGAAAACGCTCCGCCATCTGCATCAGGCGTAACGCCTTGCGGTAGCCCTCGGGGCGCGGCATGCCGAAATTGCGCCGCACCTTTTCCTTGGTGTCGACGCCCTTGACGGTGCCGATCAGCATCACCGGGCGCCCCTCCAGGCGCGCGGTGCCACCGATCACGGCGGCATCGTCACCGAAGCAGCGGTCACCGTGCAGCTCCTCGAAATCGGTGAAGATGCGCTCCACATACTGTGGCATCTGCGGCCGCTGCGGATGCCGCGCGAGTTGCGAAATCTGCCATGACGTCAGCGATGCAAAGATGGATTCGGTGAGCTTGCGGCTCTTCGCCTCAATGCGCGAGATCTCGTCGCTGAGGTTGATCGCGTTATCGCTGTCGACAAAGCGCAGCTCCTCGATCTTCGCCTCAAGCTCGGCAATCGGTTGTTCGAAATCAAGAAAGTTGAGTTTCATGGATTGCTTCCGTAGACTCCATCACAACTAAGCAGCATATACTACCTTGACGTGGTCTTTCCCCACCAGCCCTTCGAGGCGGTGCAGCAGTTCATCCGTGGGGTGCACGCGCCACTCCTGGCCAAGCGGCAGGTCGGCGTTGATGCTGCTGCCATTATACGCATTGCGGTAGCTGATCCATACCGGACAGCCGCCATTGCGAAACGGCGTCAGCGTCTCGGCGAGTTCGGTGACCATGCCATTGCCCGCCATGTCCGATTCAAGGCTGATGAGCAGACGTTGCGCATAACGCTCGCGCGCCTGATTGATGTCCGTAATACGCAGCGCACTCATCTTGTAGTTGCCGCTGTATTCATCCACGCTGACCTCGCCCTCGATCACCAGCAGCTTGTCCTTGACCAGCAGTTCGCGGTGGTGCTGATAGACCTCGGCAAACACCGCAATCTCGACCCGCGCGCTGCGGTCATCGAGCGTGATGAACGCCATGCGTTCACCGCGCCGGTTATTCGTGACGCGCAGCGCCACCACCAGGCCGGCGACCAGCATGCTCTGGCCCTGCGCCGGTTTGATCTCCGCCAGCGGGCTGCTGACAATATTCTCCAGCTCAGCGCGATAACGCTCGATGGGATGGCCGGTGAGATAGAGGCCGAGCGTTTCCTTTTCATGCTGCAGGCGCTCTGCTTCACCCCACTCCGCCGTCACAACAAACTGCAATGCCTCCGGCGCGCGGCGCGCGGCGACGCCGAACAGGTCATCCTGGCCCGCGGCCCGGTCACGCAGCTCGCGCTCGGCGGCATTCAGCGCATCCGGCAACGTGGCGAGCAGCGTGGCGCGTCCCGGCCCGAGGGCGTCCAGCGCACCGGAGCGAATCAGCGCCTCCAGCACGCGTTTATTGGCCTTGCGCAGATCGATGCGGCGGCAGAAATCAAACAGGTCAGTAAACACACCGTCGCTTCTGCGGCTCTCCAGCATGCCTTCGATGGCGGCGCTGCCCGCGCCCTTGATCGCACCGAGACCGTACAACAGGGTGTGATCGTCATGTACCGTGAACGCGTAATCGCAGCGGTTGATATCGGGCGGCACCATGGTGAGCTGCATCGCGCGGCACTCGTCCATGAGCATCACCACCTTGTCGGTGTTGTCCATATCGGCGGACAGCACCGCGGCCATGAACGCGGCAGGGTAATACGCCTTGAGCCAGGCGGTCTGGTAGGCGATGAGCGCGTAGGCCACCGAATGCGATTTGTTAAAACCGTAGTCGGCGAACTTTTCCATCAGATCGAAGATGGGGCGCGCCGCGCCTGGCGTGACGCCGTGGGCCGCCGCACCCTGCATGAAGATATCGCGCTGCTTGGCCATCTCCTCCGGCTTCTTTTTGCCCATCGCGCGGCGCAGCAGGTCCGCCGCGCCCAGCGTGTAGCCCGCCAGCACCTGCGCGATCTGCATCACCTGCTCCTGATACAGAATCACGCCGTAGGTGGGCTTGAGTATCGGCACCAGATCGGGATGCGGGTAATCGACACGCGCGCGGCCATGCTTGCGATTGATGAAGTCATCCACCATGCCGGATTGCAGCGGGCCGGGCCGGAACAGCGCCACCAGCGCGACCACCTCATCGAAGCGGTCCGGCTGCAGGCGCTTGATGAGGTCGCGCATGCCGCGCGACTCAAGCTGGAACACGGCAGTGGTGGCACAGGATTTCAGCAGATCAAACGTCGGCTTGTCGTCCAGCGGCAGTTGCGTGATGTCGACCTCGATGCCGCGCCGGCGCAGGGTTTTCACCGTCCAGTCGATAATGGTGAGCGTGCGCAGGCCGAGGAAGTCGAACTTGACCAGCCCGACCGCCTCGATGTCGTCCTTGTCGAACTGGGTCACGCTGCTCTCCGCACCCTGCTCGCAATACAGCGGCGTGAAATCGGTCAGCGCCGAAGGCGCAATCACCAGACCGCCCGCGTGCTTGCCCGCGTTGCGCGTGAGACCTTCCAGCTTGAGCGCGAGGTCGATCAGCGTGCGCGCTTCGTCGTCGTTTTCATAACGCTCGCGCAGCATCGGCTCCTGCTTCAGCGCATCCTCCAGCGTAATGCCGATCTCGAACGGAATCAGTTTGGCAATGGTATCGACAAATCCGTAGGGCAGGCCGAGCACGCGGCCCACGTCGCGCACCACGGCCTTCGCCGCCATGGTGCCGTAGGTGATGATCTGCGACACGCGCTCGCGGCCGTAGCGCTGTGCGACATAATCGATCACTTCGTCGCGCCGCTCCATGCAGAAATCGATATCGAAGTCGGGCAGCGAGACACGCTCCGGGTTGAGAAAGCGCTCGAACAAAAGCCCGTGATGGATCGGATCGAGATCGGTGATGCCGAGCACCCAGGCCACCAGCGAGCCCGCGCCGGAACCGCGCCCCGGTCCCACGGGAATGTCGTTGTCCCTGGCCCAGCGGATGAAGTCGGCGACGATCAGAAAATATCCGGCAAAGCCCATGCGGATGATGACGCCGAGCTCGGTCTCCAGCCGTTCCTGATACACGTCGGCGGGCGCGAGCGCTGTGTGTGACAGCGCCTGCAACCTTGTAGCGAGCCCGCGTTGCGCCTCCGCACGCAGGTGGCCCTCAAGCTGCACGCCGTCCGGCAGCGGAAAATCAGGCAGGTGGTTTTCGCCCAGCTTCAGCGTGAGGTTGCAGCGGCGCGCGATCTCCACACTGTTTTCCAGCGCCTCCGGCAGGTCGGCGAACAGCTCCGCCATCTCCTGCGGCGTGCGCAGATATTGCTGCTCGGTGTAGTGACGCGGGCGGCGCGGATCGGCGAGCGTGCGTCCTTCGCGGATGCACACGCGCGCCTCATGCGCCTCGAAATCATCGCGTGTCAGAAAGCGCACATCGTTGGTGGCGACCAGCGGCGTCTGCATCGCCTGCGCAAGCTCCACCGCGGCATGCAGGTGGTCTTCTTCGCCTTCACGTCCGGTACGGCTGACCTCGAGATAAAAGCGGCCCGGAAAAAGTGCCTGCCAATCGCGCAGCAGTTGTTCGGCGAGCGGACGCTGATGGGCCAGCAGCGCCTGGCCGATATCGCCCGCGTGCCCGCCGGAAAGCGCAATCAGCCCCTCACTCGCGCCTGACAGCCAGTCCTTGTGCACCGCAGGCACACCCTGATGCTGCCCTTCGGTATAGCTGCGCGTGACCAGGCGCGTGAGGTTGCGGTAGCCGCGCTCGTTCTGACACAGCAGCACAAGGCGGCTTAACGCCGCACTGCCGCTGCGCCGCAGCCACAGGTCCACGCCGATGATCGGCTTGATACCGGCCTGCATCGCCGCGCGGTAAAACTTGACCATCGCAAACAGATTGCACTGATCGGTCAGCGCCACCGCCGGCATGCTGCTTTCGCACAGCGCCTGCATCAAAGCTTCGATGCGCACCGTGCCGTCCGCCAGCGAGAATTCGGTGTGCAGGTGCAGGTGGATGAAATTCGCTTGCGTGGTCATGCCGGAACCGCAAGATGTGCGCGCACGGGCGCGAATGAACGTCGGTGAATTACGCACACGCCCAGGGTGCGCAGCGCCGCAAGGTGTTGTGCCGTACCATAACCCTTGTGCTGTGCGAATCCGTAGCCCGGATATACCTGGTCGAGCTCCGTCATGATGCGGTCACGCTCCACCTTGGCGATGATAGACGCAGCGCTGATCGACGCCACAATGGCATCGCCCTGAATGACGGTCACCACCGGGCACGCGAGCGCGGGACTTACGTTGCCATCCACCAACGCGTAATCGGGTGCGACCGCCAGTGCGGCGACGGCGCGCTGCATGGCGAGCAGTGTGGCACGGCCAATATTATAGTCATCGATCTCTTCCACCGTGGCCATCCCCAGTGCCCAAGCCGTTGCACGTACACGTATCTGCACCGCGAGCATCTCGCGCATTTCGCTGCTGAGTTTTTTGGAATCTGCGAGGCCTTCGATACCGTGCCCCGGGGTAAGTATCACCGCCGCCGCCAACACCGGCCCCGCCAACGGGCCGCGCCCGACTTCGTCTACACCGGCGGCTATCCCGCCGGGTGCAGGAAAATTGAAGTCGCCTTGCGCGTGCTTACTCATGATTTTGCAACAACTCCAGCACCGCTGCGGCAGCCGCAGCATCCGCATTGCGGCGCAGCGTACAGTGAATGGTATCGAATGCGTTGTTCATTTCTACCCGGCCGCTTGCATCATCAAGAGAGTTCAACAATGCCCGCCCCAGATTTTCCGCCGTCACCTGCTCCTGACTAAACTCCGGTACCAGCAACTGGCCCGCCAGCAAATTGGGTAACGAAAACCACGGCACCTTCAGCATGCGGCGCGCGATCCATGCGGTCAGCGGTGCCATGCGGTAGGCCACCACCATGGGCCGCCGCAGCAGCATGGCCTCCAGTGTGGCCGTGCCGGAGGCGATGAGGGCTGCGTCCGCAACGCGCAGGGCGTCCTGTGCGCGGCCATCGATGAGGGTCACGGGCAGCTGCGGCACATGCTGCGCCAGTGCCTGCTCAAACAGTTGGCGCGTCAGTGTGCTGGCCTGTGGCGCGATAAAATGCAGCGTGGGCCGTTGCGCCACACACCAGGCCGCGGCCTGTATAAACGGCGCGGCCAGACGGTGCAGCTCGGTTTCGCGGCTGCCAGGCAGCAACGCGATCACCTGCGCCTCAGCAGGTAGATTGAACTCGCGCCGCAGCCGGAGACGCAGCGCCGCATCCTCCGCGCCGGGCGGGGCTATCGCATCCGCAAGAGGGTGGCCGACAAAGCGCGCCGCGACGGGATGCTCGGTATGCGCCGCATAGAAGGCGGCCTCGAATGGAAACAGGGTGAGCATGCGGTCGACCGAGCGCGCGATGTTGCGCACACGGTAGCGCCGCCACGCCCACACCGAGGGGCTGACGTAGTGCACGGTGGGAATGCCTGCGCGCTTGAGACCGCGCTCAAGCGTAAGAGTGAAATCCGGCGCGTCGATGCCGATGAAGACATCCGGCGGATGGGCGGTGAAATAGCGCAACAGATGGGCACGGATACGCAATAACTCAAACAGACGGCCCAGCACCTCGGTGATGCCCATCACGGCGAGCCTCGAAGCCGGATAGAGCGCGCGGCACCCCTGCTCAATCATGCGCGGGCCGGCGATGCCTTCAAACACCGCCTCCGGATAGCGCTCTCGGAGCGCGCGGATGAGACCGGCGCCTAGCAGGTCACCGGAGGCCTCGCCTGCGACAATGCCGATGCGCATTACACAAAAACAGTAACGAGTAGCGAGTAGCGAGTAGCGAGTAAAATGATCATAAGGATTTTCCCCTCGCCACTAGCAACTAGCCACTCGCCACTGTCTTTATCTGACAATGCCACGCGTCGCTCGCTCCAGGAAGGCCACCAGCACGCCGATCTCGGCGCATTCATGCTGCATCTCCTGCAACCGCGTAATGGCCTGCACCAGCGTGAGTTTGGATTTATAGATGACTTTGTAGGCCTCGTGCAGCTGGCGCAATGTCTCAGCGCTGAAGCCGCGTCGTTTGAGGCCCTCGCTGTTGAGGCCGTGCGCGCGCACCGGGTTGCCGGACATCAGGGTGTAGGGCGGCACGTCCTTGGAGATCACGCTGCCCATGCCGCAAAAACAGTGCGCGCCGATGGCGCAAAACTGGTGCACCAGGGTAAAGCCGCCGAGGATGGCGTAATCCTCCACCGTCACATGTCCGGCAAGCGAGGCGGAATTGGCGAAGATGGTCTGGTGGCCGACCTTGCAGTCGTGTGCAATGTGCACATAGGCCATGATCCAGTTGTCGTTGCCCACCTGTGTGATGCCGCCGCCCTGCGCGGTGCCACGGCTGATGGTGCAGTATTCGCGGATCACGTTGCGGTCGCCGATCTCGAGCGCGGTGTCTTCGCCCGCGTATTTCTTGTCCTGCGGCTCTTCGCCGATCGAGGCGAACTGAAAGATTTTATTGTCGCGCCCGATGCGCGTGCGGCCCGTGATGACGACATGCGGCCCGATCCAGGTACCGGCGCCGATCTCGACCTGCGCCCCGATGATGGCATAGGGCCCGACACTCACGCCGGGGCCGAGCTTGGCGCCCTGGGCTATCACTGCGCGTGCATCAATCACCGCTACACTTCCTTGCGGGCGCACATCAGGTCGGCGCTCGCTACCAGCTTGCCGTCCACTTTCGCCTCGGCGGTGAACTTCCACAGCCCGCGCATATTGCGCTTGCAGCGCACCTCGATCATCAACTGATCGCCCGGCTCCACCAGCTGCTTGAAGCGCGCATTGTCGACGCCGACCAGGTAATACAGCAGGTGCTCGCTGGGGCGCGTCTGTGTAGTGCGAAAGGCGAGGATGCCGGTAGCCTGTGCCATGGCCTCCAGTATCATCACGCCCGGCATCACCGGACGGAGTGGAAAGTGACCCTGAAAAAAAGGCTCGTTGATGGTGACGTTTTTAAGCGCCGTGAGCGACTCGCCCGGGATACAGGTGAGCACGCGATCAATCATGAGGAAGGGATAACGGTGCGGCAGATGTTGCAGCACCTCGTGTATGTCCATGCTGCTCATGTGGGTGCCTTTTTTTTAGAGGTGTCTGTGCGATTGACAGTGGTCTGTTCCAGCGCCTTGAGCCGTTCGCTCAAGGTCTCCAGCCGGCGCAGGCGCGCCAGCTGTTTGTTCCAGACCGCCACGGGCTCGGCCGGGACACTGGAGGAGTAGACGCCGGGCGTGCGGATGGATTTGCTCACCAGCGACATGCCGGTGACGGTAACATCGTCGGTGATTTCCAAATGGCCGGCGATGCCCACGCCGCCGCCGATGCGGCAGCGTTTGCCGATGCGCGCGCTGCCGGCAATCCCCACGCAGCCCGCAATCGCAGTGTGCGCGCCGATGTGCACGTTGTGCGCCACCTGGATCTGATTGTCGAGCTTGACGCCGTCTTCGATCACGGTGTCATCGAGTGCACCGCGGTCGATGGTGGTATTGGCGCCGATCTCGACATCATCGCCGATGCACACGCGCCCCAGTTGCGGAATCTTCACCCACACGCCGTGGTCGCTGGCCAGACCGAAACCATCGCTGCCGATCACCGCACCCGGATGTATCAGCGCGCGCCGTCCGATGATGCTGCCGTGACACACGGTGACATGCGCCAGCAGGCGGCTGTCCTCAGCGATGCTGGAATCTGCGCCGATCACGCACCCCGGCCCGATGCTGGCACCTTTTTCGATTTTCGCACCCGCCTCGATCACACACTGCGGACCGATCCAGGCGCTCGCATGCACTTGCGCCGTTGCGCTGATCCAGGCAGTGGGATGAATGCCGCGCTGTACAGGCGGCGTGGTGAGCAGCGTGGCGGCGCGGGCGTAGCCCAACTCGGGATTGTCCACCACCAGGGCGGCGACTGTGCAATGAGGGGCATGCTGCGGCGCCAGAATCACCGCAGAGGCATGTGTACCGGAAAGATATTTGCGATAGCGTTCGCTGGTGAGGTAACTCAGCTCGCCTGTCTGCGCCCGGTCGAGCGGGGCCACCCCGTGGATGACACAACCCGCATCACCCCGGGCCTCGGCGCCGATATGCTGGGCGATCTCGTCGAGGGTGAACCCCACCACGGGCGCCGCCGCTTACTGCTTGGGCGGGGCGGCGGGCTCGGCAGCACCGCCCTTGGCCGCCTCCGGCGCTCCGGCCTTCAGGCGCGCCATCACCTTGCCGGTGATATCGATGCGCTCGTTCGAGTATATCGCGCCGTCGGCCACGATGAGGTCATAGTTTTCCTGTTTGGCCAGCGCCACGATGGCTTCGTACACCTGCTTTTGCAGCCTTGAAAATTCTTCGTTACGACGGATATTGAAATCCTCGCGCGCCTCATCCTGATCGCGCTTCAGATCACGCCGCAGCGCGTTGATGTTGCGCTCCGACTTCGCACGCTCGGCGTCGCTCATCACGGCGCCATCCTTGGCGAGCTTGTCTTCCAGTGCCTTGAGTTCTTTCTGCCCGTCAATCAGTTTTTTGTTACGCCCGGAAAATTCCTTTTCCAGCTTGTTGCGCGCGGTATCCGCCTGCGGTGCCTCTTCCAGTATCTTGGCAGCGTTGACAAACCCGAGCTTGAGCTCCGCTGCCGACACCACGCCGGACCAGGCCGACACCACAGCAACCACTATCAATAAATATTTTTTCAAATGCCTGCTCCTGATCCTAGGTAAACTCTGAATAGTCGTCCCTGAATTTTTCAGAGACGGTCGCTCCAGCGCATCCCTGCGCCCGCGACATTGGGGCGTCCTGCCCGGCAAAAAGCATAAAATGCGGCCCCATGATTCTTACACGGTGCTTTTCTAGAAAGGTGCACCCAGCGCGAACTGGAAATTCTGCACATCGTCCTCTGGCTTGCTGTTTAACGGCTTCGCTATACTGAAGGTCAGCGCGCCCAGCGGCGATAACCACACAGCGGACAAGCCGGTCGCATAGCGCAGCTTGCCGGCCTCGAAACTTTCATTTACACCGTAGACGCTACCTGCATCCACGAACCCGCTCAGGCGCACGGATTTGCTGTCTTTGACGAACGGTACCGGGAAAAACACCTCCGCATTCCCCACCACCTTCAAATCACCGCCCAGCGGCCTGCCGTTCGAGCCTCTGGGGCCCAGGGTATTGTCCTTGAAGCCGCGTATCGAACGTCCACCACCCGCGAAAAAACTCTCGAAGAACGGAAACTCGGTGGTCTTGCCGTAACTTTTACCATAACCGACGTCACCGTTCAGCGACAGCGTCCAGTATTTCGCCAGCGGGTAAATGAACAGGTGGCGGTAACTGGCCTTGTAATAATTCAGGTTGGTGCCGGGCACCGTCATCTCGGCACCGAGGTTCTGGAGCACACCCTTATCCGCAAACACCGCGCGATTGCGCGTGTCATGCGACCATCCGGCGGTCAGTTTTATTGTACCAAATTTTTGCCGATTGGCGGCAACGAAATTGAGGTATTCACTGGGGGTGTCCGTGCCGGTTTTGATGCGCGTGCCCTCATAGCCTGCACCGAGGCGCACACTGTCGTACTCGTTTATCGGGATACCGTAGTTGACATAAGCGCCATTCACATCCGTGGCGTAATTGGCGATGTTGGCCTCGCCCGCGTCCGTACTCCGGGAAAAGACATTGAAGCCGCGACTGATGCCATCCACCGTGTAATACGGATTGGTATAGGCAAAGCTGTAGACGGTATTGACCTTGCTGTTATTGAACGCTGCGCTCACGTGCTTGCCGCTGCCGAGAAAGTTGTTCTGACTGATGCTGGTATTGAAGATGATGCCCTGCCCCTGCGAGAAACCCAGACCGGCGAGCAGGTTGCCCGACGGCTTTTCCACCACCGTGTAATTGACATCCACCTGATCCGTGGTGCCGGGCACTGCGGGGGTCTCCACGTTGACCTCCTCGAAATAACTGAGCTTTTCCAGCCGCACGCGCGAACGTTTGACCTTTTCCATCGAAATCCATACGCTCTCCAGCTGGCGCATCTCGCGCCGCAGCACTTCGTCGCGCGTCTTGGTGTTACCCGCCACGTTGATGCGTCGCACATACACGCGCTTGCCGGAGTCGACGAAGAAGGTCAGGCTCACCTGCTTGGCCGCCTGATCGATGTCCGGGATGGTGTTGACGTTGGCGAAGGCATAGCCCTCGTCCCCCAGACGCTCGACCAGCCTGGCGGTGGTATCGGTCGCGCTCTTGCGTGAAAACACCGTGTCTTTCTTCACCGTGACAAGTTTGTTCAACTCATCTTCCGGCAGCACGAGTTCGCCCGCAAGCTTGACGTCCTTCACCGTAAACTTGTCGCCCTCGGCGACGTTGACGGTGATGTAGATGTCTTTTTTATCCGGCGTGATGGAGACCTGGGTGGAGTTGATGGCGAAGTTGATGTAGCCGCGGTCGAGATAAAACGAGCGCAGGGCCTCGAGGTCGGCGGACAGTTTCTGTTTGGAGTATTGATCGCTGCTGGTATAGAACGTGAGAAAGCCCGGCGTACTCAACTGGAAATTGTCCAGCAGGTCCTCATCGCCAAAGGCCTCATTGCCGACGATGTTGATCTGCCGGATGCGCGCGGCGCGGCCTTCGGAGATGTCTATCGCGATGCCGACACGATTGCGCTCAATCGGTGTGGCGGTGGTGGTGACCTGCACACCGTATTTGCCACGGCTGAAATACTGGCGCTTGAGCTCCTGTTCGGCCTTGTCGAGCAGTGCGCGGTCAAACGTCTGGCCCTCGCCCAAGCCCTGATCCTTCAGCGCCTTGGTGAGCTGATCGGTCTCAATGTCCTTGTTGCCGGTGATCTTGATGCTGGCGATGGCGGGGCGCTCGGTGACGAATACCACCAGCACGCCGTCCTCGCGCTCCAAGCGCACGTCCTCGAAGAAGCCGGTCTTGAACAGGGCGCGGATCGCCTCATTGGCGCGCGCGTCGTCCAGCGTTTCGCCCACCTTGACCGGAAGATAATTGAACACCGTACCGGCGGCGATGCGCTGCAGACCCTCGAGCCGGATATCCTTGACCACGAACGGCTCCAGCGCCCACGCCTGCCCTGCACCGAGCAACAGAACCCCCCCTATCCTAATTCGCAGCAGCAGTTTACGCATTATGATACCCATGTTTTTATTAGTCTTGCCCTTAGCCAAACAGTCGCGTCAAATCATTATAAAAGGCCAGTACCGTGAGCCCAAGCAGCAGTGCGATGCCCAGTTGCTGCCCGGCCTGTTGCACCTTGAGCGACACCGGGCTCCCCTTCACGGCTTCTATTAAATAATACATCAAATGCCCGCCATCCAGTATCGGGATCGGCAGAAGATTGAGAATGGCGAGGCTTATGCTGATCAGGGCCAGAAAGCGCAGGAACGGTCTGATCCCGTCGCTCGCCGAATAGCCGGCGTATTCGGCGATGCTGAGCGGCCCGCTGATACTCTGCAGCGAGGCCTGCCCCAGCACCATTTTACCCAGCAGACGCAACGTCAGCAGACTCATCTCCCCGGTCTGCTGCACGGCCTTGACCAGGGCGGCGCCGGGCGCATAACGCTGTTCGGCGCGCAGACCCGGCGGCAGCGCCTTGAGCGGCTCCGGCGCGGCCTCGATACGGCCGACAACCCCCCCGTCCGGTGCCGGCTTAGCCTCCGGTGTCACCGAGATCTGCTGTGTGGCGCCGTTACGCTCCAGGGTGAGCGCGATCCGCACACCCGCATGCGCACGCACGTAGGCCGCCCACCCCACCCAGTCCTCAATGGCCTGACCATCGGCGGCCAGCAGGCGGTCTCCGGCCTGAAGCCCTGCACGCGCTGCCGGCCCTTGCGGCACGACCTTGCCCACCACGGCGGGCACCTGCGGACGCATGGCACGCAGGCCCAGATGCTCGAGCAGGTCGCCGCGATCGAGGCCGCTGAGCGTACTCACATCGAGCACCCGGGCATGCCGCCGTCCGTCTTCGCCCTGCACCGTGAGGTCGATACTGGTGCGGTCCAGCGCCTTGTCCAGCATGGCGACCAGCGCCGTATCCCACGTCGGGGTGGGTTTGCCGCCGACCTCGACCACCTCGTCACCCTTGAGCAATCCGGCCTGCTGCGCTACGGAAGGCTCCATCACCTCGCCAATCAGGGGCCGCAGACCGGCCACGCCGATCATGAACATCAGCCAGTAGGCGAGAATGGCAAAGCCGAGATTGAACAGCGGCCCGGCGAGTACTATCGCGCTGCGCGTGGCGAGCGACTGGCGGTTGAAGGCACGCGGCAGCTCCGCGTGTTTTACCTCGCCATCGCGCTCGTCCAGCATGCGCACGTAGCCGCCGAGCGGCAACACCGCCAAGGCATATTCCGTGCCGTCCCTGCCGCGCCGCGTCCACAGCGGCTTGCCGAAGCCGACAGAGAAGCGCAACACCTTCACCCCCAGGCGGCGCGCCACCCAGAAATGCCCGAACTCGTGCACCGTGATGAGGATGCCGAGGGTGATGATGAAGGCCAGCGCCGACCAGACGACCGTGCTCATGCGCTGCTCCGTACCGCCCCGCGTGCGGCGTGGCCCTGCACGTGCTGCAACGCCTGCGCGCGCGCCGCGGCGTCTTCCTCCAGTATCACGGCGAGCGATGCCGGCTCACGCACCGGCCGGTCGGCCAGCGTGCGCTCGATCACATGCGCGATGCCGGTAAAGGCGAGGCGGCCGTCAAGAAAGGCCGCGACCGCGATCTCGTTGGCGGCGTTCAGCGTCACGCTCGCCGTGCCGCCACGCGCGAGCGCCTGATAGGCGAGTGGCAGACACGGAAACCGCGTGTAATCCACGCGCTCAAAATCGAGGTGGAGGTCAAGCAGGTTCAGCGCCGGTGCGCCGGAGGCGATGCGTTCCGGCCACGCGAGCGCGTGCGCAATCGGCGTGCGCATGTCGGGGCTGCCCAGTTCGGCGAGCAGCGAGCGGTCATCATATTCCACCAGCGAATGCACGATGCTCTGCGGGTGTAATACGACCTCGATGCGCTCCGGCGTGGTATTGAACAGCCAGCAGGCCTCGATCACCTCCAGTCCCTTGTTCATCATGGTGGCGGAGTCGACCGAAATCTTGCGCCCCATTACCCAGTTCGGATGGGCGCAGGCCTGTGCCGGCGTGACGTAAGGCAGTTGATCGAGCGGCGTGGCGCGAAACGGGCCGCCGGAGGCGGTGAGCACGATGCGGCGTATCCCGGCGCGCTGCAAATCGGAACCAAAGTCGCGCGGCAGGCACTGAAACACGGCGTTGTGCTCGCTGTCGATAGGCAGCAGCACGGCGCCGTGTGCGCGCACCTCGTCCATGAACAGCCTGCCCGCCATCACCAGCGCTTCCTTGTTGGCAAGCAGTACGCGCTTGCCCGCGCGAACCGCAGCGAGCGTGGGCAGCAGACCGGCGGCCCCCACGATGGCGGCCATCACCGTGTCGGTCTCCGGCAGCGCGGCGACGGTCTCCAGCCCGGCCTGCCCGGCCAGCACCTTGATTTCTGGCGCTTCGTTCTTTAGCCGCGCGCGCAACTGCTCCGCGGCGTCGGGCTCGGCCATCACGGCATAGCGCGGGCGGTGCGCCAGGCATTGCTGGTACAGCTTATCGACCGAACCGCGCGCAGAAAGCGCCACCACCTCGTAGCGCTCAGGGTGGCGTGCGAGCACATCCAGCGTGCTCACGCCGATGGAGCCCGTTGCGCCCAGTATCGTAACGCCGATCACTGCAGGGTGCCCAACAGCCACAGGCCCAGCATGAGCACGGGGGCCACCGCCGTCAAACTGTCGATGCGGTCGAGCACGCCGCCGTGGCCGGGCAGCAAATGGCCGCTGTCCTTCACGCCGCGCGCGCGCTTGTAGAGACTTTTAAATAGATCACCGACGATGGAAAAGACCACCGTCACCAGACACAAGCCTATGAACAACCACAGCCGATAGCCCGAGAACTCAAAGGCGATGCCAGCGACCGGCGCGATCAGCAGTGTCGCCACGAGCGCACCCCACACCCCGGCCCAGGTCTTGCCGGGGCTGATCTCAGGGGCAAGTTTGGTCGTGCCCCAGCGCTTGCCGCTGAAATAGGCCGCGCTGTCGGCGACCCACGCCAGCACCATGACAAACAGCACCCAATACGGTCCTTGTGGCAGAGCAGCATGCAGGCGCGTCAGGGCAAACCACGCCGGTGCGAGCACCCAAACGCCGACGATTGCGGCGACGCCCATCCCCGACCACAGCGCCGCGCCCGCCGGGTAGCGCACCAGGATCACCGCCGCCGCGCACCAGCCCAGCGTGGCTGCGGCCAATACCCAGACCGCAGGAAGACAGGATATGCCCCACAGCGCCAGCAGCATGAGCGCCACGTAGAAGGCACGCATGGCGCGCGAAGCAAGACCGGCAAGTGCCGCCCATTCCCACGCGCCGAGCGCCACCACCAGTGCGACCAACAGGGAAAACCAGAGTGTGGGCAACGCGAGGGTGCCCCAGACCACCAGGGGAATCAGCACCGCCGCGGTGAGCAGGCGCGCTTTAAGCACCCGTAGCCTGCTGTTCGTTCGCTACGGCGTCACCCTCGCTCACGCGCCCAAAACGGCGCTGACGCTGGGCGTAGGCGCTCAAGGCCTGCTCAAACGCAGCCGCGTCGAAGTCCGGCCACAGCACATCGGTGAAATACAACTCTGTGTACGCCAACTGCCAGAGCAGAAAATTGCTGATGCGCTGCTCGCCGCCGGTGCGTATGAACAGATCCGGCTCCGGCAGTCCAGCGAGTGAAAGATGGGCGGCGAACACCGCGTCGTCAATCGCCGCTGCGGATAGCTCGCCACGCTCCACGCGCTGTGCAATTTGGCGCGCGGCCTGCACGATGTCCCAGCGTCCGCCGTAATTGGCGGCGATGTTGAGCACGAGGCCGGTGTTGGCCTGCGTCAACTCTTCCGCGTCGGTAATCTGGGCCTGCAACCTGGCGGAAAATGCGCTGCGCTCGCCGATCACGCGCAGGCGGATATTGTTGCGGTGCAACTCCTGAATGCGGCTTTGCAGCGCGCGCAGGAACAGGTCGAGCAGCAGGCTGACCTCGGTCTGCGGACGCGACCAGTTTTCACTGCTGAAGGCAAACAGAGTGAGCACGTTTATGCCACTCTTGGCGCTTGCCCGCACCACGGCATCCACCGCATCGGTGCCGGCCTTGTGCCCGGCGCTGCGCGGCAGCATGCGCGCCCGCGCCCAACGTCCGTTGCCATCCATGATGATGGCGATATGACTGGGAGATGCTGTCGCTGTAGCTGGCTGAGTCAAGGATTGTGGTTGCATTTGACAAGTAGCTAGTGGCTAGTGGCTAGTGGCGAGTTACAAGGACTACGCTGATTTTTCCTCGCCACTCGCCACTAGCCACTCGCCACTGTATTAAACCTCCATCAATTCCTTTTCTTTTTCCGCCAGCAGTTTGTCGATTTCGGCAATATGTTTGTCCGTGAGTTTTTGCGTGTCTTCCTCGGCACGCCGCTCTTCATCCTGGGAAATCTTTTTTTCCTTGAGCAGGTGCTTGACCTCGGTATTCGCATCGCGGCGGATATTACGCACCGACACGCGCGTCGTCTCGGCCTCGGCCCGTACCACCTTCAGCATATCGCGCCGGCGCTCTTCGGTAAGCGCCGGTAGCGGCACGCGTATCACCGCGCCGGAGGTGGCGGGATTCAGCCCCAGATTAGAAGTCAGTATCGCCTTCTCGATGACGGGCACCATGGTCTTTTCCCACGGCGTCACCACCAGCATGCGCGCGTCCGCCACATTGACGCTCGCCACCTGGCTCAGCGGTACGTCATTACCGTAATAAGGCACTTGCACATGATCGAGCAGGCTGGGATGGGCGCGCCCGCTGCGTATTTTTGCGAAGTCCTGTTTCAGCGCCTCGATACTCTTCATCATGCGCGCCGTGGCCTGCTTTGTGACGTCATTTATCATGATCAGCCCCCACTCCCACCAGCGTGCCTTCGTCTTCGCCCAGCACCACGCGCATCAACGCGCCGGGCTTGGTCATGTTAAACACGCACAACGGCATGGTGTGATCGCGGCACAGGACTATCGCCGTTGCATCCACCACCATGAGTTTGCGATCGATCACCTCGTCATAGCTGAGGCGTTTGAAGTATTCCGCGTCCTTGTGCTTGACGGGATCCGCCGAATAGACGCCGTCCACCTTGGTCGCCTTGAGCACGAGATCTACGCCGAGCTCGATACCGCGCAGGCTGGCGGCGGAATCGGTGGTGAAAAACGGGTTGCCGGTGCCAGCGGCGAGTATCACCACACGGCCCTTTTCCAGATGACGCACTGCGCGACGGCAGATGTAGTCTTCACAAATCTGGTTCATCTTGAGCGCCGACATCACGCGCACCTGCATGCCACGCTGCTCGAGGGCATCCTGCATCGCCAGCGCATTGATGACGGTGGCGAGCATGCCCATCTGGTCGGCGGTGACGCGGTTCATGCCATTGGCGGCCAGCCCCGCGCCGCGAAAAATATTGCCGCCGCCGACGACCAGCGCCACCTGCACGCCGAGGCCGATCACCGCACGTACCTCATCGGCCACCCGGATCAGCACTGCGGGCTCGATGCCGTAGTCACCGCTCCCCATCAGCGCCTCACCGCTCAGTTTCAGCAGGATGCGCTGATAGGCCGGTTTTTTCGCAGTGGGTGGCATGAGTGCTAAGCTCCGCGCGCCTGCGCCATTACCTCGGCGACAAAGTCGCCGGATTTCTTTTCAATGCCCTCGCCCACCTCAAAACGCTCGAAGCGTATCGCCCTGGCCTTGGCCTGCTCCAGCAATTTTTCCACGCTGAGATCGGGATTCTTCACAAACGGCTGACCCATCAAGGTGACCTCGCTCAAAAATTTCTTGATGCGGCCGTCCACCATTTTTTCGATGATGGCGGCGGGCTTACCGCTGTCGGCGGCCTGCGCGGCAAAGATTTCCCTTTCCTTGGCGACCAGTTCGGCAGACACATCGGCGGGTGACACGCAGACCGGCTTGGCGGCGGCGATGTGCATGGCGATGTCCTTGGCCAGCGTGGCATCACCGCCCTCGATCTCCACCACCACACCGATGCGGTTACCGTGCAGGTAAGCGCCGATGTGGCCTGTGGTTGCAAAATACGCAGAGCGGCGCACGCTGATGTTCTCGCCAATCTTGGCGATGAGCTCTAGCCGTACGTTATTGATATCAGTGCTGTCGCCATCTTTAAGTGGCAACGCAAGCAACGTCTCGACACTGGACGGCTGGCTCTTTAATACACGCTGAGCCACCGCCTGCGCAAAGTTCCTGAACTCGTCACCGCGCGCGACGAAGTCGGTCTCGCAATTCACTTCCACCAGCGCAGCACGTTTGCCGTCGCTCTCAATCACGATGACGCCCTCGGCCGCAATCTTGCCTGCGCGCTTGTCGGCCTTGGCCGCACCGCTCTTGCGCATGGCCTCCGCCGCCGCATCGATGTCACCTTTGGCCTCAACCAGCGCCTTTTTGCACTCCATCATGCCGGAGCCGGTGCGCTCACGCAGCTCCTTGACGAGCGCGGCTGTAATTTCCATAGTTTGTATTCCTGATCGCTGTGTGTTTAAGAGGCCTTCTTGGCCTTGCTTGCAGCGGCAGGTTTGGCTGCGGTCTTCTTGCGCACCGCCACCGTCTTTGCGGCGGCAGGCGCCTCCGCGCCCTCTTTAGCCCTGCCCGGCGCGGCCTTCCTGACCGGCTTTTTCGCGGCAGCGGGACTGCGGGCAGGCCGCTTGTCTGCAGCAGGTGCGCCGGTATCGCTCATCTCCACGAACTCGTCGGCGGACACCGCAAACGCCGGGGCCGAGCTGCGCCCTTCGAGCACCGCATCAGCGGCGCCGCGCGCGTAAAGCTGAATGGCGCGGATGGCGTCATCGTTGCCTGGCACCATGTAATCGACGCCATCCGGATCGTTATTGGTGTCGACGATGCCGAGCACCGGGATGCCAAGCTTGCCCGCCTCGCTCACGGCGATCTTCTCACTGCCGACGTCAATCACAAACAGGGCGTCGGGAATGCGATCCATGTCCTTGATACCGCCCAGGGCGCGTTCCAGCTTGTCGCGCTCGCGCGTCAGCAGCAGGGCCTCTTTTTTATTCATGCGCTCAAAGGTGCCGTCTTCGCTCATCAGCGTCAGTTCCTTGAGGCGCTTGACGGACTGGCGCACGGTCTTGAAGTTGGTGAGCATGCCGCCGAGCCAGCGTTGGTCCACATACGGCATGCCGCAGCGCTTGGCCTCCTCGGCGATAATTTCCTGCGCCGCGCGCTTGGTGGCCACGAACAGGATGGTGCCGCGGTTCGCCGCCATACGGCTGATGAAATTCATCGCGTCGTTGTACAGCGGCAGGGTGGATTCGAGATTGATGATGTGTATCTTGTTGCGATGGCCGAAGATGTAGGGAGCCATCTTGGGGTTCCAGTAACGGGTCTGGTGACCGAAATGTACGCCGGCCTCCAGCATTTGACGCATGGTCACATTTGCCATGTTGTATACTCCTTAAGGTTGGGTTGATCCTCCATGCGCCCCGGCAGCGAACCCCTGGCAATCACCAGTTGGCACCCCGCTGACCGGATAACGGTGCATGTGTGTAGTGTGCTGTTATCACTCATTAAGTCAGGTAAATAAAACCTCACTTCCTGCTACGTCCCCGCCCCATGT
>JAQBXX010000028.1 GCA_027624315.1 Pseudomonadota bacterium | reverse complement strand
CCTCCGGCTACGCGGGGGGCGTCGCACACCACTCGTCCGCTACGCTCCCTCGCTTCCTGTGCTCCTTCTTTGTGTGCATGCTCCGTTTCATTTCTCTGTCTCCCACTTTGGTTTTGCCGTTTGCCAGTATCATTTTAAGTAAAGCCAGGATCATCACCAACCCCGCTTGATTGCCTGCGCAGGCTACGGGAGATTTATTACACTGCGATGAAGGATGTATTAAGGATTGCGTCACAAGTAACGGCATGGCGCCGGTAAACTTTACGGTTTCCCGTCCGATATATGGCCTGTGGGCACTCTATCAGGGAAGCATGTATGAAACATCATCGACTGTATCCGCGTCACGCCACGCCTGCGGGCATGGTGGTGCGGGTGGGTGACAGATATATCAATGCCCAGGGCATCAAGCTCAGGGTGGCGCGAATATTTTCGTTATCCGCCGACGCCGACGTGTGGGTGGAGTTTCAGCCGCTGGAGACCGCTTTCGCCGGCAAGTGCTGGCAGGCTGAGCTGGTGATGCACTGTGCCGATGCCGATGCGCGTATCCGCTCGGGCGAGGGCAGTGCCCGCCCGTGTGTTTATATCGAAGACCTGGATCACATACGCCGCGCCGATGAGCTGATCGTCGCGGCGGCCTAAAAACGCGCCCGAGGCAGGTTGCGCGCGGCCTGCACCCCTGTGGTATGCTTGAAGTGCCTGTCGTCTATGCACGCACAGGCCTTTGGGTGGATGGGGGTGTTGGCAGCACATGCGCGACGAACAGGCCCTGCATGACATTCTGGAGCACAGCCAGCTCATCCCCCTGTTTCAACCCATCCTTTCATTCGCTGAAAATCGCATCTACGGTTACGAGGCACTGATCCGCGGCCCGGCGGAGAGCCCTCTGCATACGCCGGCCATGCTGTTCGATGACGCAGCGCGCGCCACGCCGACAGCGATGCCGGGGGATTTGAGCCGCGATGCCTATCCGGATTGATAAGCTCCAAGCAGAGGGGCACGCTACACTAGCGCTGTAACACAACCGTCATCATTCCGCAGTGTAATGGCGCGTGTTAAACCGGAGTCTCTGTTATGACCAATCGCATACTGGTAGTAGAAGACGAAGCCGCGATCAGCGAGATGGTCGGACTTGCGCTCGCGCGCGCGGGTTATGAGTACGATATTGCGCACGACGCCGAACAGGCGCTCGCCCTGATTGCGCAGCAGCCACCGTTGCTGATTTTACTCGACTGGATGTTGCCGGGCTTGAGCGGCATAGACCTCGCGCGCCGCGTGAAGCGGGACGAGCGTACGCGCGCCGTGCCGATCATCATGCTCACCGCGCGCGGTGAGGAGGCAGACAAGGTGAGGGGCCTCGAGGTGGGTGCCGACGACTATCTCACCAAGCCGTTTTCACTGAGCGAACTGCTGGCGCGCATCAAGGCCGTGCTGCGCCGCACGGCGCCCCAGGCCACCGATGATGTGATCGAGGTGGAGGGACTGCGTCTCGACCCGGTGAGTCATGTGGTGAGCAGCCAGGGTCACGCGCTTGCGATGGGCCCCACCGAGTTCCGCCTGCTGCATTTTTTCATGAGTCACGCCGGGCGCGTCTACAGCCGCAATCAATTGCTCGATCTGGTGTGGGGCAGCAACGTGTATGTCGGCGAGCGCACGGTGGATGTGCACATCCGGCGCCTGCGCAAGGTGCTGGAGCAGCATGGACACGACACCCTGATCCAGACCGTGCGCGGCTCGGGTTATCGCTTCTCGTCGCCGCTGAAGGCCGCGGCGGTGTGACAAATCCCCCGGCCTAAAGGCCACCCCCTTTTCAAAGGGGGTCGAGCGCAGCGAGGGGGGATTTGTCAGCCCGCCGCCGAGCGCGAGGTCTTCTTGCGCTCGTGCTCCAGCAATTGATGCTTGCGCAAACGGATATAGTGCGGCGTGACTTCCACCAGTTCGTCGTCGTCGATAAATTCCATCGCCTGTTCCAGCGACATGCGCACCGGCGGCACCAGTATCACATTTTCATCCGAGCCCGAGGCGCGCATGTTGGTGAGCTGCTTGCCCTTGAGCGGGTTGACCACCAGATCGTTGTCGCGCGAGTGCAATCCGATCACCATGCCTTCATACAGCTCTTCGCCGGGACCGATGAACATGCGGCCGCGCTCTTGCAGGCTGAACAGCGCGAACGCCACGCTCTTGCCCGCGCCGTTGCAGATCAGCACGCCGTTGGTGCGGTTGCCGATGGTGCCTTTTTTCACCGGCGCATGATGGTCGTACACGCTATACAGCAGGCCGGTGCCGGAGGTGAGGGTGAGGAAGTGGGTGCGGAAGCCGATCAGTCCGCGCGTCGGGATCATGTACTCCAGGCGCACACGGCCCTTGCCGTCGGGCTGCATGTTGGTGAGGTCGCCCTTGCGCAGGCCCATCTGCTCCATGATGCTGCCCTGATGCTTGTCTTCCACATCCAGCACTACGGCTTCGTACGGCTCGCACAGCTCGCCGTCAATGACACGCGTGATGACCTGCGGCCGGCCCAGCGCCAGCTCGTAGCCTTCACGGCGCATATTCTCGACCAGGATGCCCAAGTGCAACTCGCCGCGCCCGGAGACGCGGAATTTGTCCGGATCAGGGGTGTCTTCCACCCGTAACGCCACGTTGTGTATCAGTTCGCGTTGCAGGCGCTCGCAAATCTGGCGGCTGGTGACGTACTTGCCATCCTGGCCCGCCAGCGGTGAGGTGTTGACCTGAAACATCATGCTCACCGTAGGCTCGTCGACCACGAGCGCGGGCAGGGCCTCCACCGCGCTGGGGTCGCACAGCGTATCGGAAATGCCCAGACCATCAATGCCGGTAAAGGCGATGATGTCGCCGGCCTCGGCTTCCGGTATCTCGATGCGTTCCAGGCCGAGCATGTTGAACAACTGCAAGATGCGCGCGTTGCGCTTCACGCCCTGCGGGTTCACCACCACGACCGCCGAGTTGGTCTTGACGCGTCCGCGCGCAATGCGCCCGATGCCGATGACTCCGACGTAACTCGAATAGTCCAGCGAGCTTACCTGCATCTGGAACGGGCCGTCCGGGTTTACCTGTGGCGGCTTCACCTCATTTACTATGGTCTCGAACAACGGCGTCATGTCGCCTGAGCGCGCCTCGGCATCGAGGCTGGCATAGCCGTTCAGCGCCGAGGTGTACACCACGGGGAAGTCGAGTTGCTCCTCGGTCGCGCCGAGGCGGTCGAATAAATCAAAGGTTTGATCCAGCACCCAGTGCGCACGCGCGCCGGGGCGGTCGATCTTGTTGATGACGACGATGGGCTTCAACCCCAGCGCAAAGGCCTTCTGCGCCACGAAGCGTGTCTGCGGCATGGGGCCGTCCACGGCGTCCACCAGCAGCAGCACGGCATCCACCATGGAGAGCACACGCTCCACCTCACCGCCGAAATCGGCGTGGCCCGGTGTATCGACAATGTTGATGCGATAGTCGCGCCAGCGCAGCGCGGTGTTTTTGGCGAGGATGGTGATACCGCGCTCGCGCTCGATATCATTGGAGTCCATCACGCGCTCGGTGGTTGCCGCACGCGCGGCAAACGTGCCGGACTGCTGCAAAAGCTTGTCGACCAGCGTGGTCTTGCCGTGGTCGACGTGGGCGATGATGGCGATGTTGCGTAATTTCTCTAGCACGATGTGGGCCTGCGGGCGAGTGACAACCGCCTATTCTACTATAAAACAGGGGCCGCAGGCTTAAAAATCGTGCAACGCGAGGGATGCCCGCCGGGACGGGTTTTTAAGGCGCGCGCGGCCCAAGGATGGGCCGCCATTTTTCAAACACGCCGTATGTGTTTGAAAAATGTAGCAAAGCAAAAATCACACTTTTTGCTTTACGGGTTGAAAAGCCCATGGAGGGGCTTTTCAACAACCTATTAAGCTGCCGCAGCGCTGGAGAGCGTGCAACTTTGGCGCCGCAGCAGGTCGAAGTCGTCCTGTTCCAGTATCTGGTTCAGGTGGTCGATGTTGCGGCGGATGGCCTCGCCGTAGAGTTCGTGCCCGTCGAAGTGCGCTTGGGCGAATTTCTCCACACCGTGGAAGTCCTTGTGCAGGCGATGATGTGCCACCTTTGCATGGAATACCGGTGTTTTGCTGAGCAGGTCTTCGGGCGAGCTGTAGTTGACGCGTTCGCTGCCATCGATCAGGCGCTTGAAGTCGGCGAATACGTGGTCCAGCAGGTCAGGTGAGGCGGTGGGGTAGAGGTCGCGGTAGATGCGGCGCACGGCGCCGTTGACCGCGTCCACCGACTCCACATTTATCTGGTTGCTGACGTCGTTCTGTGTGAGACGGTAACGCATGAGGCACCTCGATATCCCAACGGCTTGGGAGGGTCGTGTCACTCGCGATAAGCCAGCAGTGTAATGCCCGCGCCGGGGGCGGTCAGGGCGAGCGGGGGTCACCGCGGGCAAGCCACTGATTCGTTTGATTTCAGGCTAGGCCTGCCCCCAACAATGCACCGATCAGATAGGCAATCACGCCCGCCCCGCCGCCGATCAGCGCCAGGCGCAGGCCGCCCCACAGCGCCTGCTTGCCGGTGAACAGGCTGAGCACCGCGCCGACCAAAAACAGGGCCACGACGGCGGCCCCGGCGCTGATAGTGATCGCATTCGGCCCCGCGAACCAGAGCGGCACCAGCGGCACCAGCGCGCCCAGCGCGAAGGCGAGAAACGACCAGACGGCCGCGCCCCAGGGTGAACCGAGTTCGTCCGGGTTGAGGCCGAGCTCCTCGCGCGCCAGCGTATCGAGCGCGTGCTCCGGGTTGCGCAACAAGCTTTGCGCGGTGGCGCGCGCCTGTTCGAGCGGCACGCCGCGCGCCTGGTAGATGAGCGCCAGTTCCTCGGCCTCCTCGTCCGGGTATTCGTCCAGCTCCTCGCGTTCCAGTCCGATCTGGTATTCGTACATTTCGCGCTGCGAGCGCATGGAGACATATTCGCCAGCAGCCATAGAGAGTGCGCCGGCCAGCAGCCCCGCCGCCCCCGTGAGCAGCAGCACCTTGAGATCGTGCATGGCGCCCGCCATCCCCATGATGAGGCTGGTGTTGGAGACCAGGCCGTCGCTCACGCCGAACACCGCCGCACGCAGATTGCCGCCGCTCGTCGTGCTGCGGTGCCGTTGCCCGAAATCCTGCACCGAGGTGGGCATGGCATGGCCGCGCACGGACGCGCTGTAGACGGAGAGGCCGCGTACCTTGATCGCGGCGAGCACCGGGCGCAGTGCGCGCGGGCCGAGGATGCGGATGAGCCGCGCCACCAGGCGTGCGCGCAACGGTGGATGAAACCGGGCCGGCACGGTGGCGCCCTGGGTGTGGGCCTGTTGCACCCAGATACCGGCCTGAGATTCAGCGACCTCGCTCAGTCGCAGGAACAGGGTGCGCTTGACGGGGTCGGGTTCCACCTCCGCCAGCACGCGGTAGAGGTACGCTGACTGCATCTCCTCGGCCCAGTTTTCAGTCGCTGACATGGTGCTCTCCCGCTGTGCCCAGTGGCAACTTATGGTTTGCCGCTCATGCAGCTACTAGGCTAACATGTCTGTAGATTTGCAGGATGCCGTCATGCCCAAAAAACAACCGCCGCTCGATTTTGAACGCACGCTCAGCGAGCTGGAAACGCTGGTCGAGCGCATGGAAAAAGGCGAGCTCACGCTCGAGGCCTCGCTCAGTGACTTTGAGCGCGGCATACAGCTCATCCGCCTGTGCCAGAAATCGCTCGCCGAGGCGGAGCAGAAGGTGCAGATATTGATGGAGAAGAACGGCACTGTGCAGGCCGAGCCGTTTGAGAGCGATGACGAATAGCGGTTACCGTGCTGGCGCCTGAGTGGATGGAGCATTACCGCGCGTGCGCTGAATGCGCGCTCGAGCGCTATCTCCCGCCCGCCACCGCCCTGCCGATACAACTGCATCAGGCCATGCGTTATGCGGTGCTCACGGGCGGCAAACGCATCCGCCCGGTGCTGGTGTACGCCACCGGCGCGGCGCTCGGCACGCCGCCGGCGCAACTCGACACGCCTGCGTGTGCTGTTGAGCTGATTCACGCCTACTCGCTGGTGCACGATGACCTCCCCGCGATGGACAACGACGACCTGCGTCGCGGCCAGCCCACCTGCCACAAGGCCTACAGCGAGGCCACGGCGATACTCGCGGGCGACGCCTTGCAGGCGCTGGCGTTCCAGTTATTGGCGCAGGATGCCGCGCTCGCAGCCACGCCGGTGCTGCGCCTGCGCATGATTGAGATATTGGCCGAGGCGAGCGGCTCGCGCGGCATGGCGAGCGGGCAGGCGCTGGATCTCGCCGCGGTCGGGTCGCAGCTTACGCTGGCGGCACTCGAGTACATGCACATCCACAAGACCGGAGCGCTGATCCGCGCCGCTGTCAGGCTTGGCGCGCTCGGCGCGCTGGCGGAGAGCGATGCGCTGTTCGCCCAGCTTGACCATTACGCCAAGTGCATTGGGCTGGCGTTCCAGATTCATGACGATGTGCTCGATGAAGAAGGCAGCACCGCCACGCTGGGCAAGGCGCAGGGCGCAGACCGCACGCGCCACAAGCCCACCTATCCCGCGCTGCTCGGTTTGAGCCAATCCAGGCAGATGGCGCGCGATTTGTGCGACGAGGCGGTGGCGAGCTTGAGCAGTCTCGATCAGCGCGCCGAGCCGCTGCGCAATCTGGCGCGCTATATCGTGGAGCGTTCCAATTGAGCCTGAGTTGATCTACACCGCTGCTCATTGCGCTTGCAACATGCGCTGTCCACCGTCATCATTAACACACACTGCTTCACCCACGCTGGCCTTATGCCTTATCCCCTACTTGATCGCATCCACAACCCCGAGCAGTTGCGTACGCTCGACGAAGCCGAGCTGGCGCCGCTCGCCGCAGAGCTGCGCGCGTTCCTGATCGAATCCGTCGGGCGCACCGGCGGGCATCTCGCCGCCGGGCTCGGCACGGTCGAGCTTTCGATTGCGCTGCATTATGTGTTCAATACACCCGACGACCGGCTGGTGTGGGACACCGGGCACCAGAGCTATCCGCACAAGATCCTCACCGGCCGGCGCGAGGCTATGCGCAGCTTGCGGAAAAAGGGCGGGCTTGCCGGTTTCCCCAAGCGCGACGAAAGCCCGTACGACACCTTCGGCGTCGGCCACGCCGGCACCTCGGTGAGCGCCGCGCTCGGCATGGCGCTCGCAGCTCGTGTGCGTGGCGATGTGCGCAAGACCGTGGCGGTGCTCGGCGACGGCGCACTCACTGCGGGCATGGCGTTCGAGGCGCTGAATCATGCGGGCGATCTCGACGCCGATCTGCTGGTGATTCTGAACGACAACGACATGTCGATCTCGCCCAACGTGGGCGGCATGTCGAATTATCTCGCGCGCGTGTTGTCCGGCAAGGTGTATTCCACCATGCGCGAGCGCAGTAAAAAGATACTGGGTGTGATGCCGCCGGTGTGGGAACTCGCACGCCGCACGGAGGAGCACATGAAAGGCATGGTGATCCCCGGCGGCACGCTGTTTGAAGAGTTGGGCTTCAACTACATCGGCCCCATCGACGGCCACGATCTGCCCACGCTGCTCAAAACTCTGAGGAACCTGCGCGCCCTCAAAGGGCCGCAGTTTCTGCACGTGGTCACGCAAAAAGGCAAAGGCTACACGCCCGCGGAAAACGACCCGTGCAGCTTTCATGGCGTATCAGCGTTTGACCCCGAAAGCGACGAGCCGCTGGCCAAGGGCGGCGGTGCGCCAAGCTACACACAGATTTTCGGCGACTGGCTGTGCGACATGGCGGCGCGCGACGAACGCCTCGTCGCCATCACGCCGGCCATGTGCGAAGGGTCGGGCCTGACGAAATTTTCCGAGCAATATCCCGCGCGTTATTTCGATGTCGGCATCGCCGAGCAGCACGCCGTCACCCTCGCTGCGGGCCTCGCGTGCGAAGGCTTGAAGCCGGTGGTGGCGATCTACTCCACGTTTTTACAGCGCGCGTACGACCAGCTCATCCACGATGTCGCGCTGCAAAATCTGCCGGTGCTGTTCGCCATTGATCGCGGCGGTATCGTCGGCCCCGACGGCCCCACGCATGCGGGCAGTTTCGATTTGAGCTTTATGCGTTGCATCCCGAACATGGTCATCATGGCACCGGCGGACGAAAATGAATGCCGCGAGATGCTGACCACCGGCTTCATGCACGACGGCCCTGCGGCGGTGCGTTACCCGCGTGGTGGCGGCCCGGGTGTCGCGCTGCAAACCAATCTGAATACACTGCCCCTCGGCAAGGCGCAGCTGTGCCGCTCCGGCAAGAAGACCGCGCTGCTGGTGTTCGGCGCATTGCTGGAGCCCGCGCTGGAGGCGGCGGACGCGATCAACGCCACGGTGGTCAACATGCGCTTCATCAAGCCGCTCGATGACGCCATGGTGCGACAGCTCGCCGCCCAGCATGAACTGCTGCTCACGCTCGAGGACAACGCGGTGCAGGGTGGCGCGGGCAGCGCGGTGAATGAGTGTCTCGCCGCGCAGGGGGTGGCCGCACCCATCATTAATCTGGGGCTGCCGGACGAATTTCTCGATCAGGGTACGCGCGCCGAACTGCTCGCCGCATGCGGACTCGACGCCGCAGGTATACTGCGTGCCGTGCGCGGTCATTTTGAAGCACAGCGACAGGCAGCGCCAGCCAAGGTAAAATAGCGCCGTGACAGCTCAATACACCCTCAAGATACTCACCGACTTCGCCTCGGCGCACACCCTGCGCGACTACCCCGGCGACTGCCGCCGCATGCACGGCCACAACTGGAAACTGGAGGTGGAGGTGATGACTGATCGCCTGGACAATACCGGCATGGGCGTGGATTTTCGCGTGATCAAAAACGCCGCGCGCGATCTCGCCAAGACGCTCGATCATTATTATCTCAACGACATCCCGCCGTTCGACAAGGTGAACCCGACGGCGGAAAACATCGCCGCCTATTTTTTTCGCGGGCTGTCACAGACACTGAATCAGCCGCACCTGCGCGTAAGCGCAGTCACGCTGTGGGAGACCGACCGTGCCTGTGTGAGATATGCCGAGCAGGTATAGCGGGCTAATTTTTCTGCTTCAGTAACATCGTCTGCCCGCTGTGTTGCATTTCGAGCCGGCCGAGGAAGGACATGCCGAGCAGCACTTCGGGCGGCGACAGACCCTCGATCACCATCCCGTCCACTTCGCGCAGCTCGATGTCGCCTACCTTGACCTTGGTGAGTTTGACTACGTAGGCCGGTGCGATGCCGGAGGCGGTGGAAGCGGTGGTGGGTTGGCCGTTGAGCCGGTAGTTGATGCCAAGGCGTTTGGCCTCGGCGGAATTCATCGCCACCAGCGTGGCGCCGGTGTCCACCAAGACGTTCACGGTGAGGCCGTTGATGGTGCCCACCGTGGCAAACATCCCCTGCGGGTTGCGGATGATCGTCACGCTCGTTTGATTGAGTGGAGCCAGGTGGGTGTTTACCTGGCTGCCGAGCCCATAGGTGTTCTGCTTGCCGTCGATCTCCAGCACCGCCTCGTTGCTGGTGGCGCTCACCAGCTTCACGCCTTCCGGGCTGGTTTGGCCCACAGTAAGTGCCTGTTGTTTCCCGTCAATGATAACAATGGCCTTGTGCTGGAACAGGCCGAGCACGACCACCGTGTTGACGGCCAACAGCGCGGGGCTGGCGAGCAGCAGTCCCAAGCCGAGGAGATATTTTCCGGTGGCGGAGCGTAACATGATGCACTTATTATGCTCCGTATGAAGCCGGTGCGCATCTTCCGCCACATCGCCAATGAAGGGCCGGGCTATTTCGCCAAGGTGCTTGAGCGGCGCGGTATTGCCTATCACCTGATCCATATCGATCAGGGCGATGCCGTGCCGCCGGAAGTGGAGGATGTGTCGGGGCTCGTGTTCATGGGCGGGCCGATGAGTGTGAACGACGACCTGCCGTGGATAGCTGAAGAACTTGCGCTGATTCGCCGCGCGGCTGAGGCTGGTGTGCCGGTGCTGGGCCATTGTCTCGGCGGCCAGCTCATCAGCAAGGCGCTGGGCGGCGTGGTGAGCGCCAACGCCGTGAAGGAGGTCGGCTGGCACTGCGTGCAACGCGTGGACAACAAGCCCGCGCGTGACTGGCTGGATACCTTGCCGCCGGCGTTCGAGGTGTTTCACTGGCACGGCGAGACCTTCAGCCTGCCGCAGGATGCAACGCTGCTGCTCACCAGCCCAGCCTGCGCGCACCAGGCGTTCGTGTGGCGCAACATGCTGGCGCTACAGTGTCATGTGGAGATGACGGTGGCGATGGTGCGCGACTGGGCCGCGCACGAGATGGCGGCCCCCAGCGCGACGGTGCAGAGCGCACAGGAAATGCAGCAGAATCTGCACGCAAAAATCAGCGCACTTGAATGCGTGGCAGATGTGCTTTATGCGCGCTGGTTACGCCACGTGCAGACATAAGCGCCGGACGCGCGCACGAAAACATCAGGCGCGCTATTGACACCGTAACGAGATGCTCAAATAATCAGAGGCGTTAATGTGTGAGGCCAGTTTGCTTCGGCGGGGTTTTCAATCTGGGGCACACTGGCGAGGGACGGTGCAGTTATAACTTCAAGGGGTTGTCTGTATGAGTCTTGGTACAGTGAAGTGGTTTAACGACAGTAAAGGTTTTGGCTTTATTACTCCCAACGACGGTACTGAGGACGTATTTGTACACTACTCCGCCATCGAGTCAGAGGGGTTCAAGTCATTGGCAGAAGGCCAGACGGTCGAGTTCGAGACCACCAAGGGCCCCAAAGGCTTGCAGGCGGCGCACGTCAAACCGGCCTGAGGTGCCGCATCTGCTGTGTTTAGCGGATGCGTGAAGTCGGCGACAACAAGCTTCCCCTGATCTCCTGCTGGTACGGCAGGAGGGTCGTTTTGTGCGACCTTTTCTGCTACTCTTTTCACAATTACCAACCCTGCTCTGCGCCGAACACAGTCGCAAGGAAATCATATGACGCTGCGTAAAATCGAAGTGCTGCTGCTGGCAGCCATACTGTCAGGCGTGGCAGGCCTGCTCGGCGGCTGCGGACAGAAGGGCGACTTGTACCTGCCGGACAGTTCACAGACTCAACCTGACCAGAGCAAGTCAGGCTACTAAAGCGGTCTGCGCGGGCCGCTTTTCGCCATTATTGCATGGACTTCTTTCACTACCGCAACGGGCGGCTGTTCGCCGAAGAGGCCGATCTCGCCGCCATTGCCGCGACGCACGGCACGCCGTGTTACGTGTATTCACGCGCCGCACTCGAAGCGGGCTTCCGCGCCTTTGATAACGCTTTAGCTGCCTATCCCCACGCACATCTCGTCTGTTACGCGGTCAAGGCCAACCCAAACCTCGCTGTGCTGAACTGTCTGGCGCGCCTGGGTGCGGGTTTCGACGTCGTCTCCGGTGGCGAGCTCGCGCGCGTGCTGGCCGCCGGAGGCGACGCGCGCAAGACGGTGTTTTCCGGCGTCGGCAAGCGCGCCGACGAGATGCGCCAGGCGTTGAGCGCTGGCATCCGCTGCTTCAATGTCGAGTCTGCATCCGAGCTGGAGCGGCTCAACGAGGTGGCGGGCGCGCTCGGCATGCGTGCGCCGGTGGCGCTGCGCGTCAACCCCGACGTGGACGCGCGCACCCATCCCTATATCGCCACCGGCCTCGCCTGCAGCAAGTTCGGCATCCCCATCGCCGACGCGCCCGCAGTGTATGCGCGTGCGGCGGCGTTACCGCATATTGAGATTGTGGGCGTGGATTGCCACATCGGTTCACAATTGACTGACACCACACCGTTCGTCGCGGCGGTGGCGCGTGTGCTCGCGTTGGCGGATGCGCTCGCCGGGCAGGGCATCCACATCCGTGAACTCGACCTGGGTGGCGGGCTCGGCATTCCGTATCAGGACGAAACACCGCCCGCGCCACAGGCGTATGTCGCACAGTTGCTGAATGCTGTGGGTGATCGCGCCTGCACCCTGCTCATTGAGCCGGGGCGTGCCATCATCGGCAATGCAGGCGTGCTGCTCACGCGCGTGGAGTATCTCAAGCTCAACGGCGCGAAAAACTTCGCCGTGGTCGACGCCGCCATGAACGACCTCATGCGCCCGGCGCTGTATGACGCGTATCACGCAATTGAACCGGTGCAGCCGCGCAACACCCCCGCGCGCGTGTATGACGTAGTCGGTCCGGTGTGCGAGAGCGGCGATTTTCTCGGCAAGGAACGCGCGCTCGCGCTGGAGCAGGGCGATCTGCTCGTCATCCGCTCCGCAGGCGCCTACGGCATGAGCATGAGCTCCAATTACAACACGCGCCCGCGTGCTGCGGAGGTGGTGGTGGACGGCGCAGAGGCGCACCTGGTGCGCGCGCGCGAAACAGTGGTGGAATTATTCGCCACTGAGCGCCTGCTGCCCTGAGGTAGCAAGAAGAAAAAGTAAGCAGATATCTGCTTACTTTTTCTTCTTGCTACCAAACCCTGTTTTACTTACCCCCACCCTGTCCCGCCCCCTAAACAGGGGGCGGGAACGTAAGCTAAAATGTCATCTTACGGGTGAATTACTTAGTACAATACAGTTCCAGCGTGAAGCAACAGCACAGGAATTCAACAGTGGAACAATTGCACGGAACCACGATTTTATCGGTGCGCCGTAACGGCAGCGTGGTGGTCGGCGGCGACGGCCAGGTGTCGATGGGCAACACCGTGATGAAGAGCAACGCGCGCAAGGTGCGCCGTCTGTATCACGACCAAGTCATCGCCGGATTCGCCGGCGGCACCGCCGACGCCTTCACCCTGTTCGAGCGCTTCGAAGGCAAACTGGAAAAACACCAGGGCAATCTCACGCGTGCTGCGGTCGAACTCGCCAAGGACTGGCGCACGGATCGCATGCTGCGCCGTCTGGAGGCATTGCTCGTAGTCGCCGACAAGAGTGCCTCGTTGATTATTTCCGGCAACGGCGACGTCATCGAACCGGAGCACGGCCTCATGGCCATCGGCTCTGGCGGCCCGTATGCGCAGGCGGCGGCGCGCGCGTTGCTGGAAAACACCGAGCTCGACGCGCGCAGCATTGTAGAGCGCAGCCTCGCGATTGCCGCCGACATTTGCGTATTCACCAATCGCACCATCACGCTGGAAGAACTTCCGGCAGCCGTCTGAGCCGCACCATGTCTCTCACGCCGCAACAGATCGTCCACGAGCTGGACAAGCACATCATCGGGCAGGCCGCCGCCAAGCGCGCCGTGGCGATTGCCTTGCGCAACCGCTGGCGTCGCGGCCAGGTGGATGAATCGCTGCGCAACGAAATCACGCCGAAAAATATTCTGATGATCGGGCCGACCGGTGTCGGCAAGACCGAAATCGCGCGGCGCCTCGCCAAGCTCGCTCATGCGCCATTCCTCAAGATCGAGGCCACCAAGTTTACCGAGGTGGGTTATGTCGGGCGCGACGTCGAGTCCATCATCCGCGATCTGGTCGACACGGCCATCAAGATGACGCGCGAGGAAGAAATCAAAAAGGTGCGGCCGCGCGCGGAGGAAAGCGCCGAGGAACGCATACTCGACATCCTGCTGCGGCCGGCGCGCGAAAGCGCGCGCGCGGACGCGACGGTGGTGCAGGACGAACCTGCCACGCGCCAGGTGTTCCGCAAGAAACTGCGCGAGAGCGTGCTCGATGAGCGCGAGATCGAGGTTGATCTGAGCATCGCGCCAATGGGGGTCGAGATCATGGCGCCGCCGGGCATGGAAGAAATGAGCAGCCAGTTGCAGAGCATGTTCCAGAATCTCGCGGGCGGGCGCACGCGCACCCGCAAGCTGCGCGTGAAGGAGGCGTTCAAGCTGCTCACCGACGAAGCTGCCGCCAGGCTCATCGACGAAGAGGCGCTGAAGGCGCGTGCGCTGCACAGCGTCGAACAAAACGGCATCGTGTTTATCGACGAGATCGACAAGATCGCCAAACGTTCTGAATACGCCGGTGCGGATGTGTCGCGCGAGGGCGTGCAGCGCGACCTGTTGCCGCTGGTCGAGGGCTGCACGGTGTCCACCAAGCACGGCATGGTGAAGACCGATCATATTTTGTTCATCGCCTCCGGCGCGTTCCATATGTCCAAGCCATCCGATCTGATTCCGGAGTTGCAAGGCCGCTTGCCGATCCGCGTGGAAATGGACGCGCTCGGCGTGGAAGATTTTGTGCGCATCCTGACCGAGCCCGACGCCTCGCTCACCCGGCAATACAGCGCCCTGCTCGCGACTGAAGGCGTCGAGCTGAGCTTTACCAAGGATGGTGTCGCGCGTCTGGCCGAGGTGGCGTGGAAGGTGAACGAGAGCACCGAAAACATCGGCGCGCGCCGCCTGCACACCGTGATGGAGCGCCTGCTGGAGACGATCTCGTTCGACGCCCCGAACAAGGCAGGCGTTCACGTCGAGATCAATGCAGCGTACGTGGACGAACATCTCGGCAAACTGCTCGAAGATGAAGACCTCACACGTTATATCCTGTAGCGTCACCATGTCAGGCGAACACAACAAACCGCGTCCACTGGAAATCAACCTGCATCAGAAGTCGCGCGTGCTCGAGGTGCGTTTTGACGACGGTATGAATTTCCAGTTGCCGTGCGAATATCTGCGTGTGTATTCACCGTCTGCGGAGGTGCGCGGCCATGGGCCGGGGCAGGAGGTGTTGCAGGTGGGTAAGGAACAGGTCAACATCAGCGCGATTGATCCGGTGGGGAGCTACGCCGTGCGCCTGCACTTTGACGATGGCCACAACACCGGATTGTACACGTGGAGTTATCTGTACGAACTCGGTGCGCACTACGACGAGAAATGGTACGAGTATCTCGACCGTTTGCAGCAGGCGGGCGTGACCCGCTCGGCCTGAGTCGGCGCTATGGGAAAAAATACCCACTTCGGCTTTGAAACCGTAGCTGAATCTGAAAAGAACCAGCGCATAGGCGCCGTGTTTGATTCGGTAGCGAGCCGCTACGATCTCATGAACGACGTCATGTCGTTCGGCGCGCATCGGCTGTGGAAACGTTTTGCGGTGGAGCTGGCGGGTCTGCGCGGCGGCGAGCATGTGCTCGATGTCGCGGGCGGCACGGGGGATATCGCGCGTCTGCTGGCGCGCAAGGTGAGTGCCAGGGGCGCGCTCGTCGTCACCGACATCAACGCCGCCATGCTGGGCGTGGGGCGCGAACGTCTGGTGGATGCGGGTGTGGTCGGCAACGTCACCTACGTACAGGCCGATGCGGAGCGTCTACCGTTTCCCGACGACAGTTTCGACTGCATCACCATCGCCTTTGGCCTGCGCAACGTCACGCACAAGGAGGCGGCGCTGGCCTCGATGCGGCGCGTGCTGAAACCGGGCGGCCGCCTGCTGGTGCTGGAGTTCTCTAAGCCGCGACTGCCGGCACTGGAACCTGCGTATGATTTTTATTCGTTCAAGGTACTGCCCGTGCTCGGCAAGCTGATCGCCGGGGATGAGGCCAGCTACCGCTATCTGGCCGAGTCGATACGCATGCACCCCGATCAGGACACACTCAAACAGATGATGCAGCAGGCGGGTCTTGAGCGTTGCGAATATTTCAACCTGAGTGGCGGTATTGTCGCGCTGCATCGCGGATATAAATTTTGAGTCCGCTGCCTACACCGTTGGCCGTCGTGCTTGAGGCCGCATTGAATCGCTATCTGGCGCTGGATCCGGAAAGCGGGCACCAGATCGCTGCTCTGTCCGGCAAGGCGGTGGCCATAGAGCTCACCGATCTCGGATGGGAGTGGGTGTTACTGGCGGAGACAGACACCCTGCGCGTGCACAACGCTTACGAAGGCCCGGTCGCGGCGCGACTGCGTGGCAGCAGCAGCGCGCTGCTGCACATGGGCAGAGGCGCGGGTTCACACGCGGCGTTTTCTTCTGGCACGGTGGAGTTCAACGGTGATGTAGAGCTGGGCCAGCGCATCAAGGCGCTGTTCGACAACATCGAGATCGACTGGGAAGAGCAGCTCTCCAAAATCACGGGCGATGTGGTGGCGCACAACATCGGCCATGCCGTGCGCCGCACGCGGGCATGGGGCGCGCAAACGCTCGCCACATTGGGGCGTGATTTTGCGGAGTATCAGCAGGAAGAGGTGCGCAATCTGCCTGTTGCAGATGAAGTGGCGAAATTCCTCAGCGCCGTGGACACCTTGCGTGATGACACGGCGCGCCTCGCGCAACGCATCACGCGCCTGCAACGTCTGCTGCAAAAAGATCACAGCACATGACTGCGCCACGCCAACTGCTACGTTTACTGCACATCAGCTTCGTGCTGGTGAAGCATGGCCTGGACGAAGTCATCCTCGCCACGCATTTATTCCGCCCGGTGCGCTATCTGGTGTATTTCCTGCCCTGGTACTGGTTGCGCGGCAAGCGTGCGCCGCGCGGTGAACGCATTCGTCTGACGCTGGAAGAGTTGGGGCCGATCTTCGTCAAGTTCGGGCAACTGCTCTCCACACGCCCCGACCTGCTGCCGGAAGACATCGCCGGTGAATTGGCCCTGTTGCAGGATCGCGTCACACCTTTCCCCGGAGAACAGGCGCGGCGCATCATCGAACAGGTGTACGGCAAACCCGTGGCGCAGGTGTTTCAGGAGTTTGACGAGACGCCGCTCGCCGCTGCGTCCATCGCGCAGGTACACGCCGCACGGCTGTTCGACGGCAAACAGGTCATCGTCAAGGTGTTGCGCCCCGGCGTGGAAAAAGACATCCAGCGTGATCTCGACCTGCTTTATTTTATTGCGCAGATGGCCGAGCGCTATTGGTCGGAAGGCAAGCGCCTGCGCCCGTGCGAAGTGGTCGCGGAGTTTGATAAAACCCTGCACGATGAGCTGGACTTGCAGCGCGAGGCGGGCAATGCCAGTCAACTGCGCCGCAACTTCTTGGGCTCTGCGTTGCTGTACGTACCAGAGATCGTCTGGCCGCTCACGCACCGTAACGTGATGGTGATGGAGCGCATCTTCGGCACCCCGATCCGCGACATCAAGGGCCTCGTCGCGCACGGCGTCGATCTCAAGCGCCTGTCCGAAAACGGTGTGGAGATATTTTTCACGCAGGTGTTCCGCCACAACTTTTTTCACGCCGACATGCACCCCGGCAACATCTTCGTCGCCAACGACGGGCGTTACATGGCGGTGGATTTCGGCATCATGGGCACGCTCACCACGCGCGACCAGCGCTATCTCGCGGAAAATCTGCTCGGCTTTTTCAACCGCGATTACCGGCGCGTGGCCGAGGCGCATGTCGAGGCAGGCTGGGTGCCGGCGGGTACGCGCGTGGATGAATTCGAGTCCGCCATCCGCAGCGTGTGCGAGCCCATCTTCGAACGCCCGTTGAGCGAGATTTCCTTCGGCCAGTTACTGTTGCGCCTGTTTCAGACCGCGCGCTGCTTCAACATGGAAGTGCAGCCGCAGCTCGTGCTGCTGCAAAAGACCCTGCTCGCCATCGAAGGCCTGGGGCGCGAACTCTATCCCGAACTCGACCTGTGGCAGACCGCCAAGCCGTTTCTCGAACGCTGGATGAGCGAACAGGTCGGCGTGCGCGCCCTGTTCAAGGCGCTGGGCGCCAACGCCCCGGTATGGGCGGAAAAACTGCCCGACCTGCCGCTGCTCATGCACGATCTGTTGCAGCAGGCGCACGACGGCAAACTAAAAGTGGAGTGGAAGTCGGACGAAATCGCCAAGCTACGGCGCGAAATCAGGCGCGCCCATAAACGCAACTACACCGTCATCGTCGGCAGCGCCCTCATCATCAGCGCCGCCATCATCAAGGGCCTCGACGGTTTTGCACCCACGATGCTGGGCGATGCGCCGCTGCTGACCTGGTTCCTGGGCGGCCTGGGTGCGCTGCTTGTTATCGCCGCGTGGCCGGGTGAGAAATAGCAGGCTGGACGCGATGTGTCCGCGCCGCATAGGCCGGTGCGGGTTGCTTCTTAGTGGCTATGGCGGGGTGAGCAGCCTGCTGAATATGGATGGCTTTTCAGAAAAGAGACGTTTATTCTTCCTATACCTATGACTGAGCTAAATGCCTTTGTGGGCCACAGTTTCACTGAGGACGACGCAGCGGTTGTGCGTAAGTTCCTTGATTATTTTGATCAGATTAAGAAGTTCGGAATTAGTTTTGAGTGGGATCATGCAAAGGCTGCGGAGCCGAGGGAGCTTGCTGCGAAGGTTTTGGCCCTCATACAAGGAAAGAATTTGTTCATTGGTATCTGTACTAAGAAAGAACGCGGTGTTGGGCCGGGATCCCTCCAAAGAGGGTGGTTCAACAAGAGCATCCTAAAAGGAAGCGAAGTGGATTTCTCCTGGAAGACCTCAGATTGGATTATTCAGGAGATAGGGTTAGCTACGACGTCCCCCCACATTTGAGTAGCACCCCGATTTAGAGTCCAATCCCGCAATCAGCAGGAGATTGGACATGAAGAAGCGTTTTTCAGAAGAGCAGATCATCGGTTTCCTGCGCGAGGCCGATGCCGGCATGCCGATCAAGGATCTGTGTCGCCGTCACGGCTTCTCGGAAGCCAGTTACTACCTCTGGCGCGGCAAGTTTGGCGGCATGGACGTCTCGGACGCCAGGCGCCTCAAGGCGCTCGAAGCCGAGAACGCCAAGCTCAAGAAGTTGCTGGCCGAGGCCATGCTTGAACGGGAGGTGACCCGCGAGGTGCTCCGAAAAAAGTGGTGACCGCACCGGCTCGTCGCGAGGTGGTGCGGAAGATAGCGGATCAGGGGCTTTCGGAGCGCCATGCCTTACGGGTGGTCAGGATGAGTGCCAGCAGCCTGCGCTACCCGCCGGCCCCGGATCGGAATGTGGCGTTGCGCGAGAAGATCGTGGCGCTCGCCCACCGTCATCGGCGTTACGGGGCCGGCATGATCTATCTCAAGCTCCGCCAGCGGGGTGAAGTGGTCAACCACAAACGGGTCGAGCGGCTCTACTCGGAGGCGGCATTGCAACTCCACCGGCGCAAACGCAAGAAGGTACCCATGAGCGATCGTCAGCCGCTGCAACGCCCCGAAGCCGCCCACGAGGTCTGGTCCATGGACTTTGTCTTCGACCGCAGCGCCGATGGTCGGGTGGTCAAGTGCCTCACCATCGTCGATGACGCCACCCACGAATCGGTGGACATCGTGCCGGAACGGGCGATCGGCGGGCTGACGGTCACCCGCGCTCTGGACCGTCTGGCCATGACCCGTGGTTTGCCGCGGATCATCCGTACCGACAACGGCAAGGAGTTCTGCGGACACGCCATGCTGATCTGGGCATACACCCACAACGTGACACTGCGGCTCATTGAACCCGGCAAGCCCAACCAGAATGCCTACATCGAATCCTTCAACGGACGATTGCGTGACGAATGCCTGAATGAGCACTGGTTCCTGAACCTGGCTCATGCCCAGGCCATCATCGAGGCCTGGCGACGAGAATACAACGAGGAGCGACCGAAGAAGGCATTGG
>JAQBXX010000027.1 GCA_027624315.1 Pseudomonadota bacterium | reverse complement strand
AGTGGCTGAGATTGATTACAATGTAACGCAGTTGTGTGTCATTATGCAAGCGGTACTCTTTACCCATCTGCTGGGCATTGTGCCCTTCGAACAGCTACCAACCGGAAGCTGAGAAGTGTCTACGAAAGCGGGTGAAGTCCATTCGCCCCATAGGATGTTGATCTATCAATTCATTTGGATAATACCGGACATTATAGTACAGTGTCTCCCAGTACAACCGCCGCATAAGGGAAAGCCATGGCCACGGGCAAGAGCACCACGCCGACCTTTCGCATCGGACCGGGGCTGAAGAGGCGGCCAACCGCAAGTACCGTTCCATCGTCACAATGGTCGAGGTGATGCTCTATGGCTATTGGCGGCGGCTGGAAATGCGCTCTTACGTCTGAGCACGTAGGATGGGTGCAGCGTAAGCGCAACCCATCACCTTCTCAAGCCACCTGCATCGGAATCGCATTACGGCAGTGGGTGATGCGGTTGTGTTCGTTGAGGTAGACGAGGGTGGGCTGGAAGTTGGCGAGTTCGTGCTGGTTGAGGACGGCGTAGGCGGCGATGATGACGCGGTCGCCGGGGTTGGCTTTGTGGGCGGCGGCGCCGTTTATGGAGATGATGCCGGAGTTGTCCTCTGCGCGGATGGCGTAGGTGGTGAAGCGCTCGCCGTTGGCGACGTTATAGATGTGGATTTGCTCGTATTCATGGATGCCCGCCGTATCCAGCAGCTTGCCGTCAATGGCGCACGAGCCTTCGTACTCCAGTTCGGAGTGGGTGACGTGGGCGTGATGGAGCTTGGCTTTGAGCAGGGTGTACTGCATGGGGGCCTCCGTCTTTTTTGATGGGGTGGTGGTATACGGGCATTTCACCCCCACCCTAGCCCTCTCCCATCGAGGGGGAGGGGATATATTTGGATATTATACCCGATCTTGCGCCGCGGGCGGCAAGGCCACGCGCACGTTGTCGATCAGGCGCGCCTTGCCCAGCCAGGCGGCGGCGAGGATGGCGAGGTCTGTGTCCTCAGGCCCGGGGGGGGCGAGGTTGTCCGCGCGGCGCACGCTGACGTACTCGGGGCGGAACCCGCCCTGTTGCAGGCCTATCAGGGCGTCGTTTTCGAGGGAGTGGAAGTCGCGTGCGCCCTGCTCGATACGCGCCTTGGCGTGCATGAGGGCTTGATACAGGCGCGGCGCGCGCTGGCGCTCGGCGGGGGTTAAGTAACTGTTGCGTGAACTTAGAGCCAGTCCATCCTGCTCTCTCACGGTGGGTATGCCGACGATCTCGACCGGCAGGGCCAGATCGCTCACCATGCGCCGGATGACGAGCAGTTGCTGGTAGTCCTTTTCGCCGAACAGGGCGATGTCGGGCTGCACGATGTTGAACAGCGTGTTCACCACCGTTGCCACACCGCGAAAGTGGCCGGGGCGGTGCGCCCCGCACAGGATGTCGGAGATATCCGGCACCGTGATTGTGGTGTGGTGCTCCATTCCGTGCGGGTATATCTCCCCTACTTCAGGAAAAAACACGATATCGACGCTATTTTGCGCCAATTTGTCGCTATCTTCTTTAAACGTGCTTGGATAGGAACGGAAGTCGTTCTGATCGTTGAACTGAAGGGGATTCACAAAAATGCTCACCACCACCCGTTGAGCGCGGCTTTTCGCCTCGTCCACCAGCGTGAGGTGCCCGGCGTGCAGGTTACCCATGGTGGGGACGAAGGCGATGCGATCGGCCCTCGCCCGCCACTCCACCAGTTCGGTACGGAGAGCGGCAATAGTCTTGATCACACGCATGGCGATGCTACTGAAAGCTGTGTTCGGGAGCGGGGAACTCGCCTGCTTTCACGGCGCTCACGTAGGCACGCACGGCGCTCGGTATATCCGCCGCGCCATGCAGAAAATTCTTGGAGAATTTCGGCGGTTTCGGCGTGAGGCCCAGCACGTCATGCAGCACCAGCACCTGACCGTCGCAGTGTGCGCCTGCGCCGATGCCGATCACCGGAATCTTCAAGCCTTGCGCAACCTGCCGTGCCAGCGTGTCAGGCACGCACTCCAGCACCAGCAAGCCTGCGCCCGCCTGTTCCAGAGCGCGTGCGTCGCTTAACAAGGTTTGTGCACTGCTCGCGTCGCGCCCTTGCACGCGGTAACCGCCGAGCTGGTGCACGGACTGCGGCAACAGGCCGAGATGCGCGCACACCGGTATGCCGCGTTGCGTCAATTCATGCACGGTGTCGGCGAGCCATGCACCGCCTTCGAGCTTCACCATGTGCGCGCCGCCTTCCTGCATCAACCGCGCGGCGTTGCCGAGCGCCTGCGCGCTGCTCGCGTAGCTCATGAAGGGCAGATCGGTGACCACGAATGCGCGTTGACTGCCGCGCCGCACGCAGCGTGTGTGATAAATCATGTCGGCGAGCGTGACGGGGAGCGTACTGTCGTGGCCCTGCACCACCATGCCGAGCGAATCGCCCACCATGATGAGGTCTACCCCCGCGCCATCGAGGGCGGCGGCGAAACTTGCGTCGTAGGCGGTCAGGCAGGCGATCTTTTCACCGCGCTGCTTCATCTCGCGCAGAGTGGTCAGGGTCACCGGCTTCATAACGCGGCCATCATAATGCCATGGGCAGCGGGTTGAAGTAATGCCGCCCGCTGCGCATGCTGGCGATGCGCTCCAGCAGCAGCGCGTAATCCTGGTCATTGCTCACCGGGTCGATCTGCGCGGCGTTGACGATGAGCAGCGGCGCGTCATCGTAATGATGAAAAAAGTCCGCGTAGGCATTGGTGAGGCGGTGCAGATAGGCCGACTCGATCATGCGCTCGTACCACACGCCGCGCCGCGCGATGCGCGCAAGCAGCACTTCGACCGGGGCTTGCAGATAAATCACCAGGTCCGGCTGTGGTGTCTGCACGGCCGTCTGTGCGTACACCTGTTCGTACAGGCGCAGCTCATCCTCGTCCAGCGTAGCCTGCGCAAACAGCCGGTCCTTCTCCATCATGAAATCGGCCACGCGCAGGGGCCGGAACAGATCGGTCTGACGCAGCGCGTTGATCTGCCGCGCGCGCTGAAACAGAAAGTAAAGCTGGGCGGGCAACGCCGCCTGGCGCGGGTTCTGATAGAAGCGCTCCAGAAACGGATTGTCATACGCCTGTTCAAGCAGCAGTTCGCCGCCGAGCGAGTGCGCAAGCCGTGTGGCGAGGCTGGTCTTGCCGACGCCGATGGGGCCTTCCACGGCGATGTAACCGCGCCGCGCTGTGGCGGATGATTTGTCGTCAGGCTTGCTCATCAAGTTTTCTCAATCCCTGCGCCGGACAGTGCTTCAGCAACTCGACCAGCGGCCCGTGTCCGGGAATCACCAGCTCCGGTGCCACTTCGTACAGTGGATACAAAACAAAGCTGCGCTCATGCAGACGCGGATGCGGCAATGTGATTCTCGCGTGTTCCATCTGCACATCACCGTACAGCAGCAAGTCGAGGTCGAGCGTGCGCGGCCCCCAGCGTTCCGCGCCCCGTATTCTCCCATGCCGGTCTTCAATCTCCAACAGACGGTCGAACAGGCGCTCCGGCGGCAGGCGCGTGTCGAGTACACACACGGCGTTGATGTAGTCGGGCTGGCCGGCGGGGCCGAGAGGCGCGCTCTGATAGAGGCTGGAGTGCGCGATTGTTTTTGTTTCAGGCAGCGCGCCGAGTTCGCTCAGCGCGGACTTCACCTGTTGCAGGGGATCAGCGAGGTTGCTGCCGAGACCGATGTAGGCATGCGTCATTAAAGTCGCACCATTAAAGAAATCATACGCTGGATGTTATGCAGCGCGACATAAACGTTGCCGCCGAGTTACTCCTTCCCCCTTGATGGGGGAAGGCCGGGATGGGGGTGAAAAGCTCATGCACAAGGCGCTACACTCACCCCCCCCCCCCCCCCCCCCCCCCACCCTAACCCTCCCCCGTCGAGGGGGAGGGGAAAAGCAGGATCACTCCGGCGCTGCCTGCCCTGCCGATCGCCCACGCGGCGCGCGCCTGCGTCTGCGTTTTTTTGCGGGGGACGGGACCAGAGTGCCCAGCAGGGTCTGCTGGCCGGAGCCGTCGGTCTCCTGAAAGTGTGTCCACCAGTCGGCGAGTTCCTGCACCTCTTCGCCCGCGGCGGCACGCAGCAGCAGAAAGTCGTACGCCGCGCGAAAGCGCGGATGCGCCAGCAGGCGCAGGGCACGTTTGCCCGCGCGTTGCGGCAGGCGGTATTGCATGGCCCAGATCTCGCGCATCGGCACGCTGAAGCGCTTCGGCAACGCGATGCGCGTCACCTGGCGCATCACCACGGTTTCGGCGGCAAGCTGCATGGCATCGATCTCGCTCATGCCTTCGGCCTGTTTCTTCTCGGCCAGTTGCCGCATCGGCTCCCACAACAGGGCCGCGAACAAAAACGCCGGCGTCACCGGCTTGCCTTGCGCGATACGCTCGTCGGTGTTGCCCAGCGCGTGCGTGAGCAGGGTCAACGGGAAATGCGCACGCTGCCGGGTGAGGCTCGCCTCGGTGTCCGGGAACAAATGGCCGAACAAACGGTAATGCCGCAACAGCTCAAAGGTCTGCACGGCATAGCCGCCCATGAACAGCTTGAGCACTTCCTCGAACAGGCGCGCGGACGGTATCTCGCTCAGCAGATGCCCCAGCCTGGTCATCGGCACTTCGCTTTCGGGATGAATGCGAAAGCCGAGCTTTGCGGCGAAACGCACCGCACGCAACATGCGCACCGCGTCTTCGCGATAGCGCTGCTCGGGTTCGCCCACCAGACGCAGCAGTCCGGCCCGGAGGTCGTCCATGCCACTCATGCAGTCCACCACGGAGAAATCGCGGATGTTGTAGTACAGCGCATTCACCGTGAAATCGCGCCGCCAGGCGTCGTCTTCCAGCGTGGTGCCGTAGACGTTGTCGCGCAGGATGCGTCCGTTTTCGCTGTGCGCCTCGCCCTCATTTTCCGCGTGCGCGCCGCGAAAGGTGGCGACCTCGATAATGTCGCGTCCGAAGTGCACATGCGCGAGGCGGAAGCGGCGCCCGATCAGGCGGCAGTTGCGGAACAGGTGGGCAACCTGATCCGGCGACGCGTTGGTGGCGACGTCGAAATCCTTGGGCTCGCGCCCCAGCAGCAGGTCGCGCACACAGCCGCCCACGAGATAACCCTCGTAACCGGCCTCCTTCAGGCGATAAAGCACCTTGAGGGCATATTCACTGACTTGGGCGCGTGAAAGGGTGTGTTCAGCGCGGGGGATGATATGAGGAGTAATGATAGTTGTCCTGTCGATACGGCTTTCTGCGGAAGTCGCTTGAGCATGCGACTGCTTCGCGTATAATACCACGCTCTGCACTCAGCCAACCCGGCTATCCACGCTCCCTTCGTCTAGCGGTCCAGGACACTGCCCTCTCACGGCGGTAACAGGGGTTCGAACCCCCTAGGGAGCGCCATTTTCACGCGCTGCGCAAAGCGCGACCAGTACGGCCTGCTCAACATCATCAGCGCCGCCAGCAAAAACAACGTTGACGGAAACAGGGCGCAAAATAGCGGGCTCAGATTATAAACCAGGCCCACGTGGGAAAATACCTGGTTGAACAGGTGGAAGCCGATGCCCAGCAGGCTGCCCACCAGCACCTGCTGCCCCATGCCCACGGAACGCAGTGAGCCGAATACAAACGGGATGGCCAGAAACACCATCACGCCGGTCGTGAACGGCGCGACCAGTTTGTTCCACAGCGCAATCTCGTAGCGCTGTGTGCTTTGCCCGTTGTCACGCAGATAGCCGAGATATGTATATAAATCCCAACTGGACAAACTCTCAGGCTTGACCAGCACGACGCTTACCAGATCGGCGCTGAGCAACGAATTCCATTGCGCGCGCGCAATATTCCGCGTGATCACGCCCGACGGCTTGATCTCGCTCTGCACGATATCTTCCAGCAGCCATTGCTCGCCCTCGCGGCGCGCCTTGGCCGCATGGGTGGCCACACGCAGTTGATGCTTGTCGTCAAACTCGTAAATGTAGATATCACTGAACAAGCCACCCGGCAGCAGCGTGCGGATATTGATGAAGGTGCGTTCGTCACGCGTCCAGAAGCCATAGCGGGTATCGAGCGCAATCTGGGATGTCAGCGCCATCGAGCGCAGGCTCTGCGCGTATTGCTCGCTCTTCGGTGCGACCAGCTCGCCGATCAATATCACCGCCAGCATCATCATCGCGCCCACCTTCATTATCGACAGCATCAGGCGAGTGAGTGAAACGCCAGCGGCGCGTATCACGGTAAGCTCGCTGCCGGCAGCGAGCCAGCCCAGGCCCATCATGCTCCCCAGCAGTGCAGCGAGCGGAAACAGCTCATAGACGCGGCGCGGCTGGGTCAGCGCCACATACTGCACCGCGCGCAGCACATTATAGTTGCCCTTGCCGACATCATTCAGATTGTTCACAAAATCAATAAAGAAAAACAGCGCCAGCAGCACCAGTATGACGAGCAGCGTACTGGTGACGACGGCGGTGCCAATGTAGCGATCCAGTATTTTCATTGTGTCTGCCGCTTCACTCTTGGGGTATGAGCTGACCAGCGCAGCCACAGCACCCACCTCAGGCCGGCTTGCTGCAGAAAGAGTACGGCGATCACTACCAGCGCGGTGGCATGCACCCACCACATGCCGACCATCGGGGCCACCACGCCGTGATCGATCCAGGCACGCGCCACGCCCATCATGTTGTTGTAAATGAGGTAGACCAGCAAGGCCACGAACAATTTTGCGTATTTTCCTTCGCGCGGCGAGGTGCGCGCCAGCATCACACCGAGCATACCGAACATGATCACCGAAACCGGCATGGAGATGCGCCAGTGCAATTCGGCGCTGGAGCCTGCATCGGCGGCACGCAACAAGTCCCACGAGGACTTGGCATCATGCTCCTCCGCTGCCGGGGCGGGCGCTTTTTCGTGGATGCGGAACGAATACTTCTCATAGTTGACGACTTTGTAGTTTGCCTTGCCGGGCTCGCCCTGGTAGCGATTGCCATTTTCCAGCACAATGAACTGGTCACCGCTTGCGGCGTCCGTCTGCCGTTTCCCGCTGTGCGCAGCAATGATGTCCAGCGCACCCGCCTCGCGGGTTTGGATGAAGACGTTTTGCATGGTGCTTTGATCGGCGGAGAGGCTCTCCACATACAGAATATGATCGCCCTTGCGCGATTCCTTGAAACTGCCCGGTATGATGCTGGTGATTTCAGAGGCCGTCTCGGCCTGATGGATCATCTGGTTGCTGCGTCCGGCGGCCCACGGCGCGACAACCAGAGACAGTGCCGCCACCACCGCGGCCAGACCGAGGGAAAAGCGCAGCAGCGTTTTCAGCACCGCACCGGTTCCCGCTCCGCATGCCGTAAACGCGATCATCTCGCTGTCCTTGTGCATGCGCCCGAGCGCAAGCAGCGTCGCGATAAAAAAGGAGAGCGGCAGGATGAGCACCAGGGCAATAAGCGACTTGAGCGCGAGCAGATTGAGAATGACATCAGTCGACATGTTGCCCGCCGCCGCCTCGGTCAGATAACGCACAAAACGGTCGCTCAGAAAGATCAGCAGCAGCACGGGTGTCACGCCCAGCATGCTGTCCAGCACCTCTCTCATCAAATAGCGATTAAATATCCGCACAATCACACAACCACAGGCAATCCAGGGCTGAAAATAAACACCGATTCCAGTAAACTTGACGCCTTGACCACATACGGGCACCACTAAAAATGCGTCTTTTGCTCCAATACTGCGTTACAGCTTGTCTCCGCTGCTCACATACTGACGTGTATGCTGCGCTGCTCGACGGCGCTGCGCCTTGTCTTGAAGCAAAATCCATCATTTTTAGAGGCACCCTTAGCCCAATCTTTCAGGAGTCCGCATGAAATTTAGCATCAAAACCACGCCGCCGGAAAAGCTGCGCGCCGACTGCATCGTAGTCGGCGTCTTCGAGTCGCGCCACCTCTCCTCGGCGGCTGCGCGCCTGGACAAGCAGTGTGGCGGACTCCTGTCGCGGCTCATGGAGCGGGATGACATGAAGGGCACTATAGGGGAGACGCGCCTGCTGCACAATGTCCCCCACGCCCTGTGTGAGCGCATCGTGCTGGTCGGTTGCGGCAAGCGCGACGGATTCGGGGATGCGCAGTATCGCAAGGCCATCACTGCGGCGGTGAGCATGCTGCGCGACACCGGTGCGCGCGAGGCCGTGATCTGCCTGCCCGAGCTTGAACTGAAGACGCGCGACACGGCGTGGAAAATACGCCAGGCGGTGCTCGCCGCGCACAACACCCTTTACCGCTTTGAAAACCACAAGAGCAAAAAACAGGTGGCATCCAAACTGCACCACATTACACTCGCGACGACAGAGCGCCACAAACCGGCGGACGCTGTCCGCGCGCTGTGCGAGGGTGAGGCCATCGCCGCAGGCAGCAGTCTTGCGCGCGATCTCGGCAACCAGCCGAGCAATGTCTGCACTCCGGCCTATCTCGCCGCACAGGCCAAGGCCCTGCAAAAGGCACACAAAAAGATCAAGGTCAGCGTACTCGAGGTCAAGGACATGCAGCGCCTCGGCATGGGTGCGCTGCTTGCAGTAGCGCGCGGCGCAAAAGAACCCGCTAAACTCATCACGCTGGAATATCACGGCGCGAAAACAACGGACAAGCCCATCGTGCTCGTCGGCAAGGGCGTCACCTTCGACAGCGGCGGCATCTCCATCAAACCCGCCGCCAACATGGACGAGATGAAATACGACATGAGCGGCGCTGGCAGCGTGCTCGGCACCCTTGCCGCCTGCGCCGCGCTCGCACTGCCGCTCAACGTGGTCGGTGTGATTCCCGCCACGGAGAATATGCCGAGCGGCGATGCGGTCAAACCCGGCGACATCGTCACCAGCCTCTCCGGCCTGACCATAGAAATATTGAACACCGACGCCGAGGGGCGCTTGATCCTGTGCGATGCACTCACCTACAGCGAGCGCTTCAAGCCCGACGTGGTGATCGACATCGCCACGCTCACCGGCGCATGCGTGATCGCGCTCGGCAAACATCCGAGCGGTTTATTGGGCAACCATGCGCCGCTGGTGCGCGACCTGATTCAGGCAGGTGAAACGAGTGGCGACCGCGCATGGGAACTGCCGCTGTGGGACGAATACCAGGATCAGCTGAAAACAAATTTTGCCGACATGGCGAACGTCGGCGGGCGCGAAGGCGGCACGATTACCGCGGCCTGTTTCCTCGCACGTTTTACGAAGAAGTATCACTGGGCACATCTTGATATCGCCGGCACGGCCTGGCACTCCGGCGACAAGAAAGGCTCCACCGGCCGACCGGTGCCACTGCTCATGCACTACCTGCTCCAGCGCTGCCAATAACAGGCGTGACCATGGTCACTCCCGGCATCGAGCCTCCCGCGACACTGGCACGTCCATGTGCGGCGCGCGTGGACTTCTATGTGCTCCCCGCCAGCGGCAAAAACGAGCGGCTGGTGTTTGCGTGCCGTCTGGCGGAAAAGGCCTTCGACCTTGGTCAGCGCACTTACATCCATGCCGAATCAGAGGAACAATCCACGCAGCTCGATAATCTGCTGTGGACCTTCCGCCAGGGCAGCTTTTTGCCGCATGCGCTTTACGGTGCAGAGAACGACCATGAGCTGCCGATCCACATCAGCTGGCAGAGCGATCCGGAATCGTATGATGTGCTGATCAATCTGGCGCCCACGGTTCCTGCATTTTTTGACCGCTTCGCGCGTATCGCTGAAATTGTGGACACCGATGAATCCGCCAAACAGGCCGCGCGCGAGCGCTTCCGGTTTTATCGCGAGCACGGCATTACACCTGAATCGCACACGATTGAAAGTTAGCCGTCTCTTATTATCTTCATCCGCATACATTATGGATAAAACCTACAACCCACACGGCATCGAGCAACGCTGGTACCAAGCTTGGGAAAAAAATAATTACTTCGCGCCGTCCGGCGCAGGTGCGCCGTATTGCATCATGATCCCGCCGCCCAACGTCACCGGCACGCTGCACATGGGCCATGCGTTTCAGGACACGCTCATGGACGCCCTCACCCGCTACCACCGCATGCGGGGCGACAACACGCTGTGGCAGATGGGCACCGACCACGCCGGCATCGCCACGCAGATGGTGGTGGAGCGCCAGCTCGCCGCGCAGGGCAGGACGCGCCACGATCTGGGGCGCGATAAATTCGTCGCAGAGGTATGGAAGTGGAAAGCGGAATCGGGCGGCCACATCACGCGCCAGTTGCGGCGTATGGGCTCATCGGTGGACTGGTCACGCGAGCGCTTCACCCTCGACGAGGGTTTGTCGCACGCCGTCACCGAAGTCTTTGTGAAACTGCATGAAGAAGGATTGATCTACCGCGGCAAGCGTCTGGTGAACTGGGATCCGGTACTGCACACCGCGGTATCCGATCTGGAAGTGGTGGCGCAGGAAGAAGACGGCTTTCTCTGGCACATCCGTTATCCGTTGACCCACGGCAGCGGACATTTGACCGTCGCCACCACGCGCCCGGAGACGATGCTGGGCGACGCCGCAGTCGCCGTGCACCCTGACGATGAGCGCTATAAAAAACACATCGGCAAAAACATAACCTTGCCGCTCACCGGCCGCGAGATACCCATTATCGCCGATGACTATGTCGATCCCGCCTTCGGCTCCGGTTGCGTGAAGATCACGCCGGCGCACGATTTTAATGACTATGAAGTCGGCATGCGCCATCAACTGCCGTTGATCAATATTTTCACGCGTGAGGCGCGCATTCTGTTGCCTGATTCCAAGTACAACTTCCTGGATCGCTACGAGGCGCGCAAACAGGTTGTCGCGGATTTAGAGGCCTTGGGCCTCATCGCCGAGATCAAGCCGCACAAACTCATGGTGCCGCGTGGCGACCGCACACATGCAGCGATTGAGCCCTATCTCACCGATCAGTGGTACGTGAAGGTCGCGCCGCTGGCTGCGGACGCGATCAAGGCCGTCGAAGACGGGCGCATCAAGTTTGTACCGGAGAACTGGAGCAAGACCTATTTCGAATGGATGCGCAACATTCAGGATTGGTGCATCTCGCGCCAGATCTGGTGGGGACATCGCATTCCGGCGTGGTATGACGACGACGGAAAGATTTACGTTGCGCGCAACCTGCAAGAGGCGCAGCAGCAGGCCAAGGGCAAGACACTCAAACAAGATGAAGATGTGCTCGACACCTGGTTCTCTTCCGCGCTGTGGCCCTTCTCTACCCTCGGCTGGCCGGAAAAAACACCTGAGCTGAAAATGTTTTATCCGACCAGCGTGCTGGTCACTGGCTTCGACATCATCTTCTTCTGGGTCGCGCGCATGATCATGATGGGCCTCAAGTTCACCGGCGAGGTGCCGTTCCGCGAGGTGTACATCCACGGACTGGTGCGCGACAACGAAGGCCAGAAGATGTCGAAGTCCAAGGGCAATGTGCTCGACCCGATCGACCTCATCGACGGTATCGGACTGGAGGAACTGGTCGCCAAGCGCACCACCGGGCTGATGCAACCCGAAATGGCGAAGAAAATCGAGCGCGCTACGCGCAAGCAATTTCCCGATGGCATTCCCGCTTACGGCACCGATGCGTTGCGCTTTACTTTCGCTTCACTCGCCACGCAGGGGCGTGACATAAAATTCGACACTGAGCGTATTGAAGGTAACCGTAACTTCTGCACCAAGCTGTGGAACGCGGCGCGCTATGTGTTGATGAACGCCGAAGACAAGGACTGCGGGCAAGCAGGCGGCGAAGTGAAACTCACATTGGCCGATCGCTGGATTATCTCACGCTTGCAGGCCACGGAGTTGGCGGTGATTGAAGCCATCCAGGCCTACCGGTTTGATCTTGCCGCGCAGGCGATGTATGAGTTCGCATGGAATGACTACTGTGACTGGTATCTGGAACTTTCCAAACCGATGCTGCTGGCTCCGGAAAGTGATGCAGCCACCTTGCGTGGTACGCGCCGCACCTTGGTGCGTGTACTGGAGACGCTGCTCAGACTGGCGCATCCGCTCATGCCGTTTATCACCGAGGAAATCTGGCAACGCGTCGCGCCGCTCGCTGGCAAAGCGGGCGACACTATCATGCGTCAACCGTATCCCGTGCCACAGCCGGACAAGATCGACAACGCGGCACTGACCGAGATGCAGTGGGTACAGTCGTTTATTCTTGCGCTACGCTCGATACGTAGTGGCATGAATATTTCACCCGGCAAGCCGTTACCGCTGCTGCTACAAGGCGGCGGAGAAAACGAACGTGTATATCTGGAGCGTAACCGGGCATATCTCACCACGCTCGCTCGCCTTGCTTCCATTGAGTGGCTGGCAGCCCACAACACCGCACCCGACTCCGCCACCGCCTTGGTGGGGGAAATGAAACTGCTCATCCCGATGGCGGGATTGATTGACAAACAGGCGGAACTTGCGCGGCTGGAAAAGGAAATCGCAAAACTGCGCAAGGAGCTAGGGCAGATGGAAGGCAGGCTGGCGAACCCAGACTATGTGCAACGCGCCCCAGAGCAGGTGGTCAGCGCGGGCAGACAGCGTGCGGACGAAATTCGCTCATCGCTGGCAAAGCTGGAAGAGCAGTATAAGCAGGTGCGTAACCTGTAGTCATGCAGATCAGAGCATACCCACGCTAAGATTGGGGCTGCCTTCCCTGTCTGTATTCTCATCGGCTGGCATTGCATCCAGTTCGGCACTTAAATCGTCAGCACTGAGCATGCTGTCCATGTCCTCGATATAGACACAGGGCCGGGGATTAGTTTCGTCTACACCCTGACTGTTGCACGCTACGAGAAACTCGCCCTGCCAGCAGCGTCCTTCCAAGGCCATATCGACGGGACTAAACTCTACCCATATGTCCGCACTGTTTTCAGGCTTGAATATCCTGCTGATCTTGAGTTCAATGCCCTGGGCATTGATGTACTGACATCCCACCCGCACGATGCGCCCTTGCGGCGTGAGGCATTTATAGTAGACGTGTCCGTTCATGCTGTTGTATCCATTCGGCTTTAATGTCATTTCGTTGACTACGGAGGCGTGAATTTACTCTGCCCACCCTGTGATTGCAGATTACATGCCAGTTTTTGGGGGATTGAGGCGAGAGGCCGGTACGGGACACCTTGGAGTACCCAGTGACCGTGACTGCTTAGAACTGCCGCCGGGATGGCGGCGTGGATACAGGGATGGTGGGCGATGCAAGGTTCGAACTTGCGACCCCTGCCGTGTGAAGGCAGTGCTCTACCGCTGAGCTAATCGCCCTGGAGTCCGGATACAGACCCATATGCCGAGCGGGGAATTTTACGGGGAAGGGAGGTGGCGGTCAAATCAAGTGCGCTTTTTGCTAGAATGTCGTTCCTTCCTCAATCCGTTACACCCTATGAGCGTCCGCACCCGTTTCGCCCCCAGCCCCACCGGTTATCTGCACGTGGGCGGTGCGCGCACCGCGCTGTACTCCTGGCTGCACGCGCGCAAGCACGGCGGCAGCTTCATCCTGCGCATCGAGGATACCGACCTCGAGCGCTCCACGGCGGAGTCGGTGAACGCGATTCTGGAGGGCATGACCTGGCTCGGCCTCGAATACGACGAAGGCCCGTTCTATCAAACGCACCACTTTGAGCGTTATCGCGCGGTGATCGGGCAACTGCTTGACGAGGGCAAGGCCTACCACTGCTACTGCTCAAGGGAACGCCTGGAGCAACTGCGCGCGGATCAAATGGTGCGCAAGGAAAAGCCGCGCTACGACCACCACTGCCGCGACCTCCGCACACCGCCGCCTGCGGACGTTGCGCCGGTGGTGCGCTTCAAGACACCGCTCGAAGGCGATGTGGCGGTACAGGATCAGATCAAGGGCACCGTGCTGTTCAGCAACAGCGAGCTGGATGATCTCATCATCGCGCGTTCCGACGGCACACCCACCTACAACTTCACAGTCGCGGTGGACGACTGGGACATGCATGTCACGCATGTGATTCGCGGCGACGATCACCTCAACAACACGCCGCGCCAGATCAATATCCTGAAGGCGCTCGGCGCCCCGCTGCCGGTCTACGCGCACGTACCCATGATCCTCGGCACGGATGGCCAGCGCCTGTCCAAACGCCACGGCGCGGTAAGCGTGATGCAGTTTCGTGAGGAAGGTTACCTGCCCGAGGCGCTGCTCAATTATCTGGTGCGGCTCGGCTGGTCACACGGCGATCAAGAGGTGTTTTCCGTCGATGAGCTGATTGCGCTGTTCGACATCAGCAACGTGAACCGCGCCGCCAGCGCCTTCGATCCGCAAAAACTGCTGTGGCTCAACCAGCATTACCTCAAGCACCTCGATCCCGCGCATGTGGCGCACCAGTTGAGCTGGCACATGGGCAAACTCGGCATCGATCCGGCGCAAGGCCCGGAACTGAGCGACGTGGTAATTGCGCTGCGTGAACGCGCCAAGACGCTGGTGGAGATGGCGCAGGCGAGCACGATTTTTTATCAGGACGTCACCGGCTACGACGACAAGGCCGCCGCGCAACTGACACCCGGCGTGCTTGCGGCCCTTGACGATCTCTACACGCGGCTGGCCGCGCTCACACCGTGGACGGCGGAATCCCTGCACGCGCTCGTCAGCGCGGTGGCCGACGCGCACCAACTCGCCCTCGGCAAGCTGGCGCAACCGCTGCGCGCCGCCGTCACCGGCAAGACCGCCTCCCCGCCCATCGATGTCACGCTGCAACTGCTGGGGCGCGAGCGCACCCTGCAACGCATCGAGCGCGCGCTGGACTACATCCGCAAGCAGAGCAAAGACTGATCGGATAGGTACATTGTGCGCTTTGCCATTACACCCCCTCTCCCTCCGGGAGAGGGCTGGGGTGAGGGGAAAAGGTGTCACACCTGCCCCTCATCCTGTCCTTCTCCCAGAGGGAGAAGGTAACCGGCTCAGGCAGGCGTCAGCGCATCCATCTTCGCCGCGCAGATGAAATCGTTTTCCGACAAGCCCTTGATCGCGTGCGTGCTGAAACGCACGCGGCATTTGTTGTAACTCACTTCCAGATCGGGGTGATGATCTTCCTGATGTGCAACCCAGGCCAGCGCGTTCACGAAGGCCAGCGTCTGGTAATAATTCTTGAACTGAAAGGTGCGGCTGATTTCGTCGCCCTTGTCGTTCAACATCCACAGCGGGGTTTGCTTCAGCAGATCACGCGCCTCACTCGCGGAAAGCGGCAGGGTGTCGCCTTCGCACACCTTGCAGTGTTTCGCGGTCAGCTCGCTCACGGCACTCATTCCTTGAATTTGTAAAACGTCTTGTTCAGATACGCGGCGACGTCTTCGATCTGTTCCGGCGACCAGTTCAACCGGCCATTGGACTCACAGAACTGCACGCGCTTCTTGAGCCCGTCCAGCGAATGAATAATGCTGTTGGGGCGCGCGTGTATCGAAGTGTCGTGGCAGCGGGTGCAATTGGCCTGATACAGCTCCTGCCCGCGCTTGGCGTCACCCGCCTGCGCCAGGGGCACATTCAATAACAGCACACTAACTGCCAGCATCAATTTTTTCATACCACACCTCCAGATTCCTTAAGCCAGTTTGGTTGCGAGATGCGCCACGCGCAGCGGGGCCGGCGGGTGCGAATCGTGAAACGCCGAATACAGCGCATCCGGCGTCAGCGTGCTCGCATTTTCCTGATACAGCTTGACCAGCGCCCGGATCATCGCGCCCGCGTCCGCCTGCTGCGCGGCAAAGTCGTCGGCCTCAAACTCGTCGCGGCGCGAAAACCACGCCGCGATCGGCTGCATGAAAAATCCGAACACCGGCGTTGCCAGCAGAAACAACATGAGCGCAGCATACACCGAGGGCTGTTCGACACCGAGCCCGTGGTAAAACCATGCCTGCTGCATCAGCCAGCCGAGCAGCGCGAGGCCCGCGAGGCTGAGGCCCGCCATCACCAGCATGCGCTTCTGCACATGCCTGCGCTTGAAGTGGCCGAGCTCGTGCGCCAGCACCGCCTCGATCTCGGCGGTGCTAAGCGTGTTGATCAAGGTGTCGAAAAACACAATGCGCTTGTTCGCGCCGAGACCGGTGAAGTAGGCGTTGCCGTGCGCCGAGCGGCGCGAGCCGTCCATCACGAATATCCCGTTGCTGGTGAACCCGCAACGCTGTAACAGACTCTGAATCCGCGCGCGAAGTTCCGCGTCTTCCAGCGCGCTGAACTTGTTGAACAGCGGCGCGATGAACGCGGGATAGGCCCACATCATAAGCAGGCCGAAGCCGGTCCACACCAGCCACACATACAGCCACCACCACCGGCCCGCCTCCCCCATCAGCCACAGCACCAGCACGGCGAGCGGCACACCCAGCGCCAGCATCAGGCCCGTGCTTTTGAACAGGTCGGTGATGAACATGCGCGGTGTGGTGCGATTAAAGCCGAAGCGCTGCTCGGTAACGAAGGTGCGGTACACCGAAAACGGCAGGTCGAGCAGCGCCATGAGTAGCATCACGCTCACGGTAAACCCGACGCCAGTCCACAGCGCCGGCAGGCCCGCGCCGCGCCAGAGCTGGTCGAGAAAATTGAGGCCGCCGCCCAGCGTCCACACCGTTAACAACAGCGTGCCAGCAAGCAATTCCCCCACGCCGAGCCTGAGCTTGGCCACGGTGTAATCTGCGGCCTTGTGGTGCGCGGCAAGCGGGATATTGGCGCTGAACGCCTCCGGCACAGACTCGCGGTGCGCCAGCACCGCAGCGGCCTGACGCCGCATCAGCCACAACTCAACCGCCAGGCCCAACAGCAGCGCGGCGACAAACAACGCAGTAAAGGAATTCATTTCACCCTGCTATTTTCCTGATAGATCAGCATAGCCTTTGGTACAATGTCGGGCAAGTAATGCACCTTAATAAAGGATACCCGTGGCTCAAGACCCTAACAATCTGATCTGGATCGATCTCGAAATGACCGGGTTGAACACCGATACCGACCGCATCATCGAGATTGCCACCATCATCACCGACAGTAACCTCAACATCCTGGAGGAAGGCCCGGTACTCGCCATCTACCAGAACAACGAGATGCTGCACGGCATGGACGACTGGAACACCAGGCAGCACGGGCAGTCCGGACTAACGGAGCGCGTACGCACCAGCCGCGTAAACGAAATCGAGGCCGAGCAGAAGACGCTGGAATTCATCCAGAAATACGTGCCGCGCAACAAATCTCCCATGTGCGGCAACAGCATCTGCCAGGACCGGCGCTTCTTATTCCGCTCGATGCCCGACCTGGAAAAATATTTCCACTACCGCAACCTGGATGTGAGCACGGTGAAGGAACTGGCCCGGCGCTGGGCCCCGTCGCTGGCCAACGGCTTTATGAAAACCCCAGCCCATCAGGCACTCGAAGACGTGCGCGATTCGATCCGCGAAATGAAGTATTACCGCGACTGCTTTTTTAAGATTTAGAGTCCAGCTGGGCAAGAGTTGTACTTCAGAATTTATAAAAGCGTATGCAGCTTTCCCAGCACTTCCTCTACCACCCGGCGGGTCACCCTGCCCTTGTGTTTCGCCTTGCGGGCCATCCAGTCCAGGCTCTTAACCTGATCGGCGAGCACCACACCCGCCGCACCCGACGCTTCATCCGACGCTTCATTCAGTGAAACCTCAAAAGGGTAACCTTTAACCTGGCTTGTGATGGGGCAGCACAACATCAAGCCTGTCCGCGCGTTGTAAGCCTTGGGCGACAACACCAAGGCCGGACGATGCCCGGCTTGCTCATGCCCGGCCTGAGGATTGAACTCAAGCCACACGATATCGCCGCGGTCGGGCACATACTTGGCTGCCATTACAACATCTCACGACCACGGGGCGCGCCAAAATCGGCTTCATCGTGCAGATTGTCTTTACGGATATCCTTAAGCAAGTTCTCCAAACGATAACCACGCCGCTGCGGCATCAATACAATGGATTCATCCGCCACCTCGATATTCAGGGCGTCGCCCTCACGTATACCCGACTGCTCTACAATCCCCTTCGGCACACGCACCGCTAAACTGTTGCCCCATTTTTGAGCTTTGGTTTTCATGCGTGGACTCCCATATAATGTATATACAAAGTAGATACTATTAGCATACTGCCGGCGTGTCAACAAAATCGGCAACAACCGGCTACACCCGACCGTTCGCTAAAAAAAACGGAGCCGCCTGGCTCCGTTTTTCATTTTCCCGCAAGCTATACATGGCGACATAAATCGTAGCGAGCGGCTTGGTCGCTCCCGGCATCCTGCCTCCCGCGACACTAGCACATCCCTGTGCGTCGCACGCGGGGGGCGGCGGAGCGCAGGAACCGGAGTGTACATAGAGTCTGCCGCTACGCGGCCCCGGATTCCGAGCACCGCACGCACCCGCATCAAAGACGCGCAGTAGATTTATGACGCTATGTATAAACCCGCTTACTTGTTCTTGCCCTCGATCATGCCATGAATGATCGGCGCCAGAATCAGTTCCATGGCAAATCCCATCTTGCCGCCGGGTACGACTATAGTGTTGCGGCGTGACATAAAAGAATTGGGGATCATGTTCAGCAGGTAGGGGAAATCCACGCCCTTCGGGTTGCGGAAGCGGATCACGATGAAGCTTTCATCCGGCGTCGGGATGTCGCGCGAGATGAAGGGGTTGGAGGTGTCCACCGTGGACACGCGCTGGAAGTTGATGTCGGTGCGCGAGAACTGCGGCGTGATGTAGTTCACGTAATCCGGCATGCGGCGCAGGATGGTATCCACGATCACGTCGGCGGAATATCCGCGCTCGGCGCCGTCGCGATGGATTTTCTGGATCCATTCCAGGTTGACAATGGGTACCACGCCTATGCCCAGATCGACATGCTCCGACACATCGACATCGTCGGTCTTGACCAGGCCGTGCAGGCCTTCGTAGAACAGCACGTCGGACCCCACCGGCACGTCTTCCCACGGGGTGAATTCGCCCACATTCAGGCGGGTGCTGAGGCGCTTGTTGTGATGAACCGCCTCAGCATCGCTGTGGATGTAATAGCGCTTCTTGCCGCCACCGGTTTTGTCATAGGTCTTGAACAGCTCGGCCAGCTTGTCGAAATGGTTGGCGTACGGGCCGAAATGGCTGAAGTGACGGTTGCCCTCGGCCTCGGCCTTTTTGACGGCTTCCTTGAAGTCGACGCGTGACAGGCTGTGAAAGCTGTCACCTTCCACCACGGCGGCGTTGATCTTTTCGCGCAGGAAGATGTGCTCAAACGCGCGCTTGACGGTCGTGGTGCCGGCGCCGGACGAACCCGTCACCGCAATCACAGGGTGCTTCTTGGACATGCTGGAACTCCCTAAGTATTAAAATTGAAAGCGAGAATCGCCCAATTGTACCTGCGGAGAGCGGGGCTTGCCATCCAAGTCCGCGCTATCGAGAAACATTTTGCACAGGGCGGCTCTGATGAGGGCGTATTTCACAGCCCTATCATTCTGATCTTACCCCGATAAAACGGACACCCAGTTAGGGCGCATTGTGGTACTTTTCATAGTCCAGCGGT
>JAQBXX010000026.1 GCA_027624315.1 Pseudomonadota bacterium | reverse complement strand
TCCCAAGGGTATGGCTGTTCGCCATTTAAAGTGGTACGCGAGCTGGGTTTAGAACGTCGTGAGACAGTTCGGTCCCTATCTGCTGTGGGCGCTGGAGATTTGAGAGGAGCTGTCCTTAGTACGAGAGGACCGGGATGGACGTACCTCTGGTGTACCGGTTGTCATGCCAATGGCACCGCCGGGTAGCTATGTACGGACGGGATAACCGCTGAAAGCATCTAAGCGGGAAGCCCCCCTCAAGATTAGATCTCCCTGAGAGCTTGACTCTCCTAAAGGTCCGTCGAAGACTACGACGTTGATAGGCTCCGTGTGTAAGCGCAGCAATGCGTTGAGCTAAGGAGTACTAATTGACCGTGAGACTTGACCATATAACACCCAAGTGGTTTGGGCGTTATGATGGCATGTGCGCATACCCAAGACCTTGCAACAACTTCCCGATTTTTTACTGATAGCAAGTGCTGTCGGTAAGCCAGTTTGCCTGGCGGCCATAGCGAACGTGAACCACCCGATCCCATTCCGAACTCGGAAGTGAAATCGTTCAGCGCCGATGATAGTGTGGGGCTTCCTTCATGCGAAAGTAGGACACTGCCAGGTTTCATTCCCATAACCCCGATGATCGGAAGATCATCGGGGTTATTTTTTTGCGCGGTGTGGTTCTACGCGTTGCCTTATTTCCCATCTATTGCCATCATAAGCACGCGGCTTGAGCCGTGCTGCCAACAATCACGTGCTAAAAAGTTGAGGGTCTGCCATGCGTAAACTGGTATTGCTCGCGCTGTGCCTGATGGCGGGGCCTGCGTTGGGTGAGGTGTATAAATGCCGGGATGGCGACGGGAGCACTGTGTACAGCGATACACCGTGCGGGCAGGCAGTGCCGCTGCCGGAGTTACCCAAAAAGGCCCAGCCTGCGCAGGGTCTGCGGCCGGGAGAAAAACAACTGCTGCGCAGTGTCGAGACAAGAGAGGCGGCCGGGCACAAGGACGACAAACAGCGCAGGTCGGAAGAGAGGGTCGCGCAGAGGCGCGCGGAGCAGGATGCCAAATCATGCCGCAGCGCGAAACGGCGTATCGCCGAGATCGAAGAGGAGTTGCGCCAGGGCTACAAGGCCAAACGCGGTGAGAAGCTGAAGCGCAAACTCGGGGAGCACAGGGAAGACGCGGGAATTTACTGTAAGCAGTAAGCGGCGGGATTACTCGCCCGCCACCATCATGTTTTCAATCAAAAGCGAGCCGGTGCGGATGTTGCCGCGCTGGTCGATGTCATTACCTACCTCTGCCAGTTGCCGGTACATGTCGCGCAGGTTGCCGGCGATGGTGATTTCCTCCACGGGAAATTGAATGGCGCCGTTCTCCACCCAGAAGCCCACCGCACCGCGCGAATAATCGCCGGTGACAGTGTTGACGCCGGAGCCGAGCAGCTCGGTGACGAGCAGGCCCGTGTTCATGACGCGCAGCAGGCCTGCGAGATCATGCTGGCCCGGATCAATAAACAAGTTGTGTACGCCACCTGAGTTACCCGTGGTGTGCATGCCGAGCTTGCGCGCGGAATAGCTGTCGAGCACATAGCCCTGGAGTATGCCGCCCTGCACCAGGTCGCGTGCGTGCGTCGCGACGCCTTCGTTATCAAACGGTGCGCTGCCGAGCCCCCGCTTGATGTGCGGCTGTTCGTGGATGTGAATATGGTCCGGGAATACGCGCTTGCCCAGGTGGTCGAGCAGGAACGAAGACTTGCGATACAGATTGCCGCCGCGTATCGCGCTCACAAAATGCGACAGCAGGCTGGTGGCTGCATTGGCCTCGAAGATGACCGGTGTCTGCCGTGTGGTGAGTTGCCTACCGTTAAGGCGGCGCAGCGTGCGTTCGGCGGCGCGCCGCCCTACGTGCGCGCCGTCATCCATTTCATGCTGCGCACGCGCGACACTGTACCAGTAGTCGCGCTGCATCGAGGCACCGTCTTGTCCAATCACCGCGCAACTGATGCTGTGGCGCGTGCTGGGGTAGCTGCCGCTGAAACCGTGACTGTTGGCGTACACATACAACCCCTCGTGACTGGTCACGCTGGCGCCTTCCGAGTTGGTGATGCGTGGGTCGACCGCGCGCGCAGCAGCTTCGCACTCCTGCGCGAGTTGTATCGCCTGCCCGGCGCCGAGTGCCCATGGATGGCACAGGTCGAGGTCGGGTATCGCGCTCGCCATGAGTGCGGCGTCGGCGAGTCCTGCGCAGTTATCCTCCGCCGTGAAGCGCGCAATGTTGCTGGCCGCGCGCACGGTCTCCTGCACGGCCTGGGGGCTGAAGTCGGAGGTGCTGGCGGAGCCTTTACGGTGGCCGAAATACAGCGTTACGCCGAGACCTTTGTCGCGCTGGTGTTCGAGTGTCTCGACCTCGCCCAGGCGCACGGTGACCGAGAGGCCGGTCTCCATGCTGACGGCGGCCTCGGCGGCGCTCGCGCCTTGCGCCCGCGCTTCGCGCAGGAGGTCTGCGATCACTTCCCGGAGCTGACCGTTGTACTGTGAGGCGAGAGTGGGGGGCATGATATTCCCGCTGTTCCAGGTGCGCACCCTCCGACAGGGCGCAGGGCAGGGCATTTTACACTATTCCCGGCAGCGGCTGATGCTGTTTCAGCGCAGGCGGTAGCGGGCAGGAGCAAGGAGCCCTGGACCGCGAGGGTGGGTGTACCCGCGGTCCAGGGTGAAAGAGGCGTTAAAAGGTGATGCCGATTCTGGCGCCGGGTTGACTGCCCAACCCGCTTTCCGGCGGCATGGTGTAGGCGATGGTGCGCGCCTGGCTGGTGGCAAGATGCAAGAGATAGGAAGGGGTGCGGAAGGGTGCCGCTAGCCCCGGTTTAAGCCGGCCAAGTGTGGTGGTGGGTCGGCGGTCAAGAAACCGTCGTGAGGCCTATACCGCCAAGCCGGCGAGCACCATGAGTGCGATGATGACGATCCAGGTGACCAGCGTACGCCACACCAGGGCCTGCGCCGATTTGATCTCATGTATCTCGGCCTGCGCGTCTTCGAGCATGGGGGGTGTGGTGTCTTCGTTGAGCTGCAATGCCCCGATGCCGCTCGCCAGCAGTACGCCGACGCTGGAGTCTTCCCATTTGCCCGCCCAGCGCGCCCTCGAGGCGCGCCAGTGCGAGAGTGCGTCAACAAAGCTGCCGGTGGTGGCGTAGCCCAGTGCGACCAGACGCGCGGGGACCCAATCGAGAATGGCATGCAGGCGGGCCGCCGCCCGGGCGAATTCGCTTACGCCGCGCTCCTTGGCGGTGACTTGTTTCAGCGTCAGGGACAGCCGGTAAAGGACGGCGCCGAACGGCGGCAGGAGGGCGAACCAGAACAGCACCGCAAACACACGCTCATTCGACTGCACCAGTATTGACTCGGTGACGGCGCGGTTCAGGTGAAAGCTGGGGCCGGAGACCTGCTCATGCAGGAGGTCTCCGGCGGCGCGGTGAGCGGCTTCTGTATCGTTGCTCTCACGCGACTTGATGTAACGCTCGATCTGCTCATCGAGATGCCTGGGCCCGAGACACAGGAGCAACACCACCACGTTGAAGGCAAAACCCAGCAGCCATTGTATCTGGTGCAGAATGAAATAGGACACGCCGATGAGCAGCACCGGCGGACCGATCACGATCAGCACGCCGCTGGCACCCTTCTCCAGCGCCCCCATGCGCGGACGCAGCCAGGCGCTGTAGCCGCCCAGCCAGTCAAAATGTCGCAGCACCTGTACTGCGGGAAAGAGCTTTTCCGCACCCAAGGCAAAAAGTATGGCGATCAGGAGCATGGGTGTTGACCTCGATGATTTATTGTTGGGTTGACGTGACGGTAGTGTGGACAGACGCGCATATTAATAGCATACCGTAATGCACGCGGAGACGCATGTCTTGCAGTACATATTTAGGGAATCTCTGATTTATTCAGAGATTCCTGCGGCACATGGATGTGCCGCCATTTTTCAAATACGTAAGTATTTGAAAAATGAAGAAAAGAAAAAATCGTATTTTTGCTTTTCGTGCTCTGATAATTCCTGGATGGAATTATTCAGAGCTTCCTTAGAGGCGCCTTTATGACGCAAGCAGGGTGTGCAGCCGTGCCCAGTCGAAGCCGGGGCCGGGGTCGGTCTTGCGCTCCGGTGCGATGTCGCTGTGGCCCACGATGCGCTCGGGCGTGATGCCGGGGTAGCGCCTCATGAGCGCGCGTATCACATGGGCGAGACTTATGTATTGGGCATCCTCGTACGCCGTGTCATCGGAGCCTTCAAGCTCGATGCCGATGGAAAAATCATTGCAGCGTGTGCGGCCCTGGAAGCTGGACGCGCCCGCGTGCCAGGCGCGCAGTCCGAAGGGCACGAACTGGGTCAGGCTGCCATCGCGCCGGATGAGGATGTGCGCCGAGACTTCATCCTCGTGGATGGTGCGGAAGTAGGGGTGTGCGTCGGGATCGAGGGTGTTGGTGAACAGGGCTTCGATGTGCGGGCCGCCGAATTCACCGGGCGGCAGGCTGATGCCGTGGATCACGACGAGGTCGGGCGCTGTTGCTTCCGGGCGCACATCACAGTTGGGGGAGGGGCAGGGGTGCGCCTCATCCAGCCAGCCGTGCGGGGAGATGTTCATGCGGACTATTTAACACCGTTTCCGCGGCGTTTGGTATATTCAATGCATAGAGCGATGGCTATTCCGTGAGGCCAGCATGATCCAGGGTGTTTTTGGCGACGTATTGATACTGCTTGCCGCGGCGGTGCTGGTGGTAGCGCTGTTCAGGCGTTTCAATCTGCCGCCTATTCTGGCCTATCTGGTGGTCGGTGTGATCGTCGGACAGCAGAGTCTTGGCGGGATATCGGTGTCGGAGGACGCACACTTTCTCGCCGAACTCGGTGTGGTGTTTCTGATGTTCAGCATCGGACTCGAATTTTCCCTGCCGCGGCTCCTCAGCATGAAGGGTGTGGTGCTGGGACTGGGCGGGGCGCAGGTGGTGGTCAGCACACTGGCGGGTGCGCTGGTGGCGTTTTTATTAGGTATGACGCCGCAAGGCGCTCTGGTGGTGGGTGGCCTGCTCGCCATGTCATCCACCGCGATCGTGAGCAAGCAGTTGGCGGAGCAAGTGGAGATACACTCGCGTCACGGACGCTTCGCCATGGGCATCCTGCTGTTTCAGGATCTGGCGGTGATTCCGTTTCTGGTGGTGATTCCCACGCTTGCGATCAGCGCCAGCGGTGCCACCGCCATGCCGTTGTTATGGGCGCTTACCAAGGGTGTGCTGGTGTCCGCGCTGCTGCTGGCCGCCGGTCACTGGCTGCTGCGTCCGTTGTTTCGCGAGGTCGCGGCGCGGCATTCTGCTGAACTGTTCATGCTGACCGTGTTGCTGGTCACGCTTACCGCCGCGTGGGCCACACAGCAGGCCGGCCTGTCGCTGGTGCTGGGTGCATTTCTCGCCGGCATGATGCTGGGCGAGACTGAATTCCGCCATCAGGTGGAAGCCGACATCCGTCCATTTCAGCATGTGCTGCTGGGCCTGTTTTTTATCACCATCGGCATGCGCCTCGACATCACCGCCCTCCCTGCGATCTGGTTCTGGGCGCTGCTGGTGACCGTCGGCCTCGTGCTGTTCAAGACCGCGCTGATCGCCGGGCTTACCCGGTTTGCGGGCGCCGAGCGCGGTGTGGCGCTGCGCAGCGGACTGGTGCTGGCGCACAGCGGCGAGTTCAGTTTTGTGCTGCTGTCGCTTGCGCTCGACAACCACCTGATGGACGGACAGGCGAGTCAGATCGTACTTGCCGCAGTATTGCTCAGCATGGCGCTCTCGCCACTTCTGATCCGCTACAACGGTGCGCTGGCCAAGCGTTTTTTCGGCCAGAGCTACGGGCGCAACCGCGCGCAGATGGAGGAGGCCATCAGCACCAGCACGCGTGCCATGACACAGCACATCATTATTTGCGGCTACGGGCGTGTCGGCCAGAACATCGCACGCCAGTTGGAGCAGGAAGGATTTGAGTTCGTCGCGCTGGATATGGATCCGCTGCGCGTGCGCGAGGCGCGCGAGGCCGGCGATGCGGTGAACTATGGTAACAGTACGCGCCAGGGCATGCTGGAGGCGGCCGGGCTGGACAGTGCGCGTGCACTCATCATCAGTTTTCAGGACATTGCCGCGAGTCTCAAGATACTCGGACATGTCAGGCGCCTGCGCCCTGAGCTGCCGGTGCTGGTGCGCACACGCGATGACACCGATCTCGATCGGTTGCAGGCGGCGGGAGCCACCGAAGTAGTGCCGGAAACGCTGGAGGCGAGCCTGATGCTGGCGTCGCATCTGCTGCTCATCCTCGGTGTGCCGATGTCCAAGATCGTGCGCCGCATGCGCGAAGTGCACAACGACCGCTACCGCCTGCTGCGCGGGTTTTTCCCCGGTGCGGATCAGGCGGCCACGGGTTCACTCGAAGCGCAGCGCGAGCGGTTGCATACGGTGGCGCTGGAGGAGGGTGCCTTCGGTGTGGGTCGTACCTTGGGTGAACTCGGGCTCGACAAGCTGGGCGTGGTGGCGACCGCAGTGCGCCGCAGCGGTATCCGCGGCATCGCGCCGGAACCCAGCACGCTGTTGCGCGTGGGCGATGTGCTGGTGCTCTACGGTACTCCGCCGGACCTCGCGCGCGTCGAGACCCTGCTGTTGCGGGGGTGAGTATTCAGGACGCCCGCGCAGATTTTTGGCGGGCGGGCGGGCGGGGCCGGTGGCGCATGGGCTCCAGCAGTTGCGCGGCTTCGCTCAGGATAAAGTCCTTGAACGCCTGCGCCACCGGAGACAGACGCTTGCCTTCGCGGTGCACGATGTACCAGTGGCGCATGATGGGCAGCGATTTCACGTCCAATAGGGCGAGCCGCTTTACTTCCAGCTCCAGGGCGACGGTGTGGATGGAGACGATGCCGAGGCCCAGCCCCGCCTGTACCGCCTGCTTGATCGCTTCGTTACTGTTCATCTCCATGCCGGTAGTGAGCCGGATATGCTGCTGCGCGAAAAACCGCTCCATGGCGATGCGTGTGCCGGAGCCCTGTTCGCGCACCAGAAAGGTTTCCTTTTGCAGCGCGGTGAGCGGGATTTTGCGCTGGTGCGTAAGTGGGTGGCCGGGTGGCGCGATCACCACCAGCGGATTGTCCATGAACGGTTCGGCTATCAGATGTTGTCCGTTCGGCGGCAGGCCCATGATGACCAGGTCTTTTTCGTTGGTGGCGAGCTGGCGCAGCAGGGTCTCGCGGTTGGTCACGTCCAGGCTCACGGTGACATCACTGAAGCGCTTGGAAAAGATTGCGAGCAGCTGCGGTGCGAAATAGTTGGCGGTGCTCGCCACTGAAATATTGAGTTTGCCGCGCTTGACCCCCTTGATCTCCTCCAGTGCCGCGTCCGCTTCGGCAAGCTGTTCGGCGATGGTGCGGCTGTAGTGATGCAGCTCGCGCCCGGCCTCGGTGAGGAAGATGCGCTTGCCGAGCTGGTCGAACAGCGGCAGGCCGACGCTGTCTTCGAGCTGCTTGATCTGCATCGAGACGGCGGGTTGCGTGAGGTATAATTCCTGTGCAGCACGCGTGTAGCTCAGGTGGCGCGCGACCGCCTCAAAGACCCGCAACTGGCGCAGCGTGGTGTTAATCATGGTGTAGGCCCTGTCAAAAGATCATAAGCTTTGCCTTATAGTATAAATCAAAAATATTGAATATTGTTTATAGTTTGGCGGGTTTATAGTGTGATCCAGTTATTCAAGGCACCCCGTGCGTAACTGGCTCGGGGATTTTTCGACTGATCTGTGGAGGCCGTTATGGCGAAAACTGAAGCTGGTGGAACAATGAAGGAAGGTAAGGAGCGCTACAAAGCAGGCGTGTTACCTTACAAAAAGATGGGTTACTGGGAGCCTGATTACGCAATCAAGGAAACCGACGTATTAGCGATGTTCCGCCTTACGCCGCAAGCCGGTGTAGACCCGGAGGAAGCCGCTGCTGCCGTTGCCGGCGAATCCTCTACCGCTACCTGGACTGTGGTATGGACTGACCGTTTAACCGCCTGTGAGATCTACCGCGCCAAGGCCTATAGCTGCGAACTGGTGCCCAACACCGGTCCCGGCACCAAGACCGAAGCGCAATACTTCGCCTACATCGCCTATGACATGGATCTGTTCGAGCCCGGCTCGATTGCTAATTTAACCGCCTCGATCATCGGCAACGTGTTCGGCTTCAAGGCGGTGAAAGCACTGCGTTTGGAAGACATGCGCATCCCGGTTGCCTACCTGAAGACCTTCCAAGGCCCGGCCACCGGCGTTATCGTCGAACGCGAGCGTCTGGACAAGTTTGGCCGTCCGTTCTTGGGCGCCACCACCAAGCCGAAGCTCGGCCTCTCCGGCCGCAACTACGGGCGCGTGGTGTACGAGGCGCTGAAGGGCGGTCTGGATTTCGTGAAGGACGACGAGAACATCAACTCGCAGCCGTTCATGCACTGGCGTGACCGCTACCTCTATTGCATGGAGGCGGTGAACAAGGCCTCGGCCGCGACCGGCGAGGTCAAGGGTCACTACCTCAACGTCACCGCCGGCACCATGGAAGAAATGTACAGGCGTGCGGAATTCGCCAAGTCACTGGGTTCGGTCCTCATCATGATAGACCTGGTGATCGGCTACACCGCGATTCAGTCCATGGCGCTGTGGGCGCGCCAGCACGACATGATTCTGCACCTGCATCGCGCCGGTAACTCGACCTATTCGCGCCAGAAAAATCACGGCATGAGCTTCCGCGTGATTTGCAAGTGGATGCGCATGGCGGGTGTGGATCACATCCATGCCGGCACCGTGGTCGGCAAGCTGGAAGGCGATCCGCTCATGATCCGCGGCTACTACGATACGCTGCTCGACACGCACACCCCGAAGAACCTGGAAAAAGGCTTGTTCTTCGAACAAGACTGGGCCTCGCTCAACAAGGTCATGCCGGTGGCATCAGGCGGTATCCATGCCGGCCAGATGCACCAGTTGATCCACTATCTGGGCGAAGACGTGGTGTTGCAGTTCGGTGGCGGCACCATCGGTCACCCGCAAGGTATTCAGGCCGGTGCAGTCGCGAACCGCGTGGCGCTGGAAGCCATGATCATGGCGCGCAACGAAGGCCGCGATTACCTGAAGGAAGGCCCGCAAATCCTGGAGGACGCGGCCAAGTGGTGCAGCCCGCTCAAGGCCGCGCTGGATACGTGGAAGGATATCAGCTTCAACTATGATTCCACCGATACCCCCGACTTCGTGCCGACGGCCACGGGCAGTCACTAAAGATTAAGGAGAGACGATTATGATGACCAATATAGGTAACCGTGTCACACAGGGTCAGTTTTCCTTTCTGCCCGACCTGACCGATGCGCAGATCACCGCGCAGATCAAGTACGCGTTGAAAAACAACTGGGCGATAGGCATCGAATACACTGACGATGCTCACCCGCGCAACACCTATTGGGAAATGTTTGGCAATCCGATGTTCGACCTGAAAGATCCCGCCGGGATTTTGATGGAGATCAACAATTGCCGTAAGACTTTTCCGAATCACTATATCCGCGTAACGGCTTTTAACTCCACGCGCGGCGTGGAAAGCCCGGCCATGTCGTATATCGTGAACCGGCCCAAGGTTGAGCCGGGCTTCGGTCTGGTGCGCCAGGAAGCGGAAGGACGCAGCATCCGCTACACGGTACATTCCTATGCCACCGACAAGCCGGAAGGCGAGCGTTACGGCAAGTAGTTCTGTTGCAATGGGGCGGCGCAAGGCCGCCCCGTTTTTCTTTTTCATTATCTCCCCCATCAAGGGGGAGAATTTATTAGGGGCGATCCATGACTGAGCCAGCCGCCGAGCAAGATCCCAAACCTGATGTGAACGCCCTGCATAACGTGCCCGATGCCACCCCGGTGGATCTGGAGGCCGCGTTCCGGGACTCGAACGTGCAAGAGGTGCTGGACAAGCTCGATCGTGAACTGATCGGCTTGAAACCGGTCAAGACGCGCATCCGCGAGATCGCCGCACTCCTGCTGGTAGACCGGCTGCGCAAAAGTATGGGGCTTACCTCGGGCGCCCCGAGCCTGCACATGTGCTTCACCGGTAATCCCGGCACCGGCAAGACCACGGTGGCGCTGCGCATGGCGGAAATCCTGCACCGCCTGGGCTACATCCGCCGCGCCGAAGTGGTATCGGTGACGCGCGACGACCTGGTCGGCCAATACATCGGCCATACCGCGCCCAAGACCAAGGAAGTATTGAAAAAAGCGATGGGTGGCGTGTTGTTCATTGACGAGGCTTATTACCTTTATAAGCCGGAGAACGAGCGCGACTACGGCGCTGAGTCCATCGAGATTCTGCTGCAGGTGATGGAGAACAACCGCGACGATCTGGTGGTGATCCTCGCCGGCTACAAGGATCGCATGGACAAATTTTTCCAGAGCAATCCCGGCATGTCCTCACGTATCGCCCACCACATTGACTTCCCGGATTACAGCGCAGGTGAATTGTTATCCATCGCCAAGCTGATGCTGGAAGGGCAGCAGTACCGCTTCAGCCCGGAGGCCGAGCAGGCGTTCGCCGATTACATCGTAAAACGCATGAAGATGCCGCACTTCGCCAATGCGCGCAGCGCACGCAACGCGCTCGACCGCGCACGTTTGCGCCAGGCGAATCGTTTGTTCGCAAAACCCGGCGCCAAACTCACCAAGAAAGACTTGGTCACCATCGAGCCGGAGGATATCCTGGCGAGCCGTGTGTTCAGCGAAGGCGTGCCCGACACGGAGGAAAAGGTTTAAGATACTCTCCACCCTATCAACTTTACGAAAAACTACCCCCTCACCCCAACCCGCTCCCAGTGGGAGAACGGGGGTCTAAAAGGCGCGCATGGAAGAAATTAAAAAACTGACCGCAGGTTTCGCGCGCTTTCGTGCCAAATATTTCGTAAAGCATCCCGAGCTGTTCGATCAGCTTTCACGCAAGGGACAATCCCCTCGCGTCATGGTGGTGGCGTGCTGTGACTCGCGCGTGGATCCGGCCATCATCACCGACTCCGACCCGGGCGATCTGTTCGTGGTGCGCAACGTCGCCAACCTGGTGCCTCCTTGCGAGATGGGCGGCGGCTATCACGGTACCAGTGCTGCGCTGGAGTTTGCGGCTCGTACATTGGAGGTCCAGCACATAGTGATTCTCGGTCACTCGCAGTGCGGCGGCATACAATCGCTGCTGCAAGGCATCAAGGCCGTGCAAGGCGACTTTATCATTCCGTGGATGGCTATCGCCGATGAAGCGCTCCAGAAGGTGAACACGTTGCACGCGCATGCCCCTGACGCGACGCGACAGCGCGCCTGTGAACAGGCCTCGATACAGGTCTCGCTGCGTAACCTGACCACTTTTCCATGGGTGCGCGAACGCGTAGCGCAGGGTACGCTGCATCTGCATGGCTGGTATTTCGATATAGATCTCGGTGAGCTGCTGGGCTACAACCCCGATACCGAACATTTTGAGATTTTGGGGTAGCGCTCATAAAACTCCCACCATTAGCCCGATAGCCAACGGTGCCGGGCTCATGCACAGGCTGGCCAGGCACCAATTTTCCAAGTAAAATGCCGTGTCAACGTGCTCATCGCCGCGCTCACAGATTAAGTGTATCGAGGCGGTTCATTATAATCGGGTGCATGGTTGCTTGGCCGACGGCGACACTGATGTTGGTAATCAGTATGGCCATGCGCACATGCCCTGTGACGAGTAGGCGTAAATAAAATAATGAACAAACCTCTGGTAGGTCTGGTGATGGGCAGCGACAGCGACTGGGTGGTCATGCAGCATGCCGCCCACAAGCTGGAAGAGTTTGGCGTGGCCTACGAGAGCAAGGTTGTATCCGCCCACCGTACCCCGAAGGAGCACAGGAAGCGAGGGAGCGTAGCGGACGAGTGGTGTGCGACGCCCCCCGCGTAGCCGGAGGGCCGGATGTTTTGTCGGACGCGAAGCGGGAGACAAAATAGAAGGCCACCGAACCGGCGTCAAGTCACTGTGGGAGCCATGTCGCGCAACGAAGTGTAGCGACGTGGCGGACGCAGGACGAGCGCGGGCCGCCGGAGGCAATACCCGTCGCCAATTTTTCGCTCCCGAAATCGGATGGACCCATTTCGGGTTTCGCGAAAAATGGCGACGCAATCGCTGCTTTGGCGTATGACCGGCATGATGTACGTCGGGATGCGGGTTCAGTCCGGCGTGCTCAGTCGCCGTGAGTGAGGGAAACAGGATAAACTCTGCCTGCGCCACGGGGGTGAACAGGAGCAGGGCGCCCAAGGCTGATGCCAGCGCGCTGAGAAGGGGGTCGCTATGGGCATCTGCTTACGCATGGTATCGCCTCATGTGGAATGAAAAACCGCAACCTTCCATGCCCCGGCAAGGCCAGCCCGAGGGAAATCCGCGCTAAACTGAATACGTTACTGGCTGTTGCCGGTAACGCGGGGGGGGGGGGGGTCGATATAGTCATTGGTTGTCGTCAATTTAACCGTACAAGACTAAAAGCAAATGGGCCGATAATCAAGGGGTATCGGCAATTACTGAGGAGTTCATTAGTAAAATGACATCTCAGCGTACATCCCGCCCCCTGTTTAGGGGGCGGGACAGAGTCTGCCCCCGGGTGGGGGTAGGGTAAACACGGTAACGTTGACGTTCTGTTGCTGATAGAGGCCTATGAGAATTTTGCTGACTAACGACGATGGTTATCAGGCGCCGGGCATTATCCGTCTGGCGCAGGCGTTGCGCGCGCTGGCCGAGGTGACGGTGGTAGCGCCGGAGCGTGATCGCAGCGGGGCGAGCAATTCACTCACCCTCGACAGCCCGATGCGCGCCACACGCACCGACAACGGCTTCATCCGGGTGGACGGCACGCCTACCGACTGCGTGCATCTGGCCATTACCGGCCTGCTGGAGCAGGAGCCGGACATGGTGGTGGCGGGCATCAACGCCGGGGCCAATCTGGGCGATGACGTGATCTACTCCGGCACCGTGGCCGCGGCCATGGAAGGGCGCTCTCTGGGCCTGCCCGCGCTCGCCATCTCACTGGTCGGGCATGAGCACTACGATACCGCCGCGCGCGTGGCGCTGCAATTTGTCGAGCGTCTCGTGGCGGACCCGTTGCCGGTGGATACCATTTTAAACATCAATGTGCCGGATCTGCCCTGGGAGGAAATCGCGGGCTTCGAGGCCACGCGCCTCGGGCATCGCCACCGCGCCGAGCGCGTGATTCAGGGAACGGATCCACGCGGGCGCACCATTTACTGGATCGGCCCGCCCGGTGCCGAGCAGGACGCCGGCACCGGCACCGATTTCGATGCCATCCGCCGCCGTTATGTCTCGGTGACGCCGATCCTGGTGGATCTCACGCGCTACACCGCGCTCGACAAGGTGGCGAGCTGGCTCAAGGGCATGTCCGCAACCGGAACCGCCCCCCCGGCCGTGCTGCAAGGCGGCAGGCAGGCATGAGTCTGCACCATCGCGGCATCGGCATGACCTCGCAGCGCACGCGCGAGCGGCTCATGAAAAGACTGGAGGAGCAGGGCATCAACAACGCGGCCGTGCTGCAGGCGATGCGGTCGATTCCGCGCCACATCTTCGTCGACGAGGCCCTGGCAAGCCGCGCCTACGAAGACACCGCGCTCCCCATCGGGCAGGGACAGACCATTTCGCAGCCGTATATCGTGGCGCGCATGACGCAGGCGCTGCTGGAAGGCGGCGTGCCGCAACGGGTGCTTGAGGTCGGCACCGGCTGCGGCTATCAAACGGCGATCCTCGCGGGTCTCGTGAAAGAGGTGTACAGCATCGAGCGCATCGCCTCGCTGCTCATGGAGACGCGCCGCCGGCTGGGTGAACTCAAGCTGCGCAACATCCACCTTAAACACGGCGATGGTTATCTCGGCTGGCCGCAGCATGCCGCGTACGACGGTATACTGGTCACGGCAGCGGCCATGGATATTCCGCTGCTGCTGCTGGAACAACTGGCCGAGGGCGGGCGATTGGTCGCCCCCGTCGGGCCCGCCGGCGCGCAGGATCTCATGCGCCTGACGCGCACGCGCGAGGGTTACACGCGTGAATTGCTGGAGCGGGTGAGCTTTGTCCCGCTGCTGGGCGGGGCGGCGTAAGGGCACTTCTAAAAATGCGTCTGTTTTCCGCACTTTATACGCGCGCGATGCGCTGGGCGCAGCACCCGCGCGCACCGTGGTATCTCGCCGCCCTGAGTTTCACCGAGTCGTCGTTTTTCCCCATCCCGCCCGATGTCATGCTCGCACCCATGGCGCTGGCCCAGCCCGCGCGCGCCTGGCGGTTCGCCGCGCTCACCACGCTGGCCTCGGTGCTGGGCGGACTGTTCGGCTATCTCATCGGCCACTTCGCCTTTGCGCTGGTCGAGCCGCTCATTCATCAGGCCGGCTACTGGGAACTCTATCTGCGCGCGCATGACTGGTTCGGGCGCTGGGGATTCTGGGCGGTGTTCATCGCCGCGTTTACGCCGATACCCTACAAAATGTTCACCATTGCGGCGGGCGTGATCTCGATGGCGCTGCTGCCGTTCATCATCGCCTCGCTCATTGGACGCGGCGCGCGCTTTTTCATGGTCGCGGCGCTCATGCGCTGGGGCGGCGCGAAAATGGAGCGCGCGCTGCGCACCTATATCGACGGCATCGGCTGGGCTGTGGTGGGCATTGCGGTGATTGCCTATTTCATGCTGCAACGATGAAGACGGTCGCACGCGCAGCGCTGTCCGGCACACTGGTGTTGCTGCTCACTGCCTGCGGCGGCCAGGCGGTCGCCCCGGTGAGCAGCCGCACGGTAGCGGTGCAGGCAACGCTCGGCCAGCACACGGTGCAGAGCGGGGAGACCTTGTACTCCATCGCCTGGCAGTATGGCTTCGATTACAAAACGCTGGCGGCATGGAATCACATCAAGCCGCCGTACCGCATCAAGCAGAGGCAGCGGCTGACCCTGATTCCTTCCGCTGCAAGCGCGCAGGCCAAGGCCGCACCGCGCCCGGCCCCCGCTCCGCGCAAGTCCGACACAGCCTCCGGCAAGCAGGCGCCGAGCGAGCCATCCTCCTCGGCGCCACCCGCAAGCGACGATGACACCGTTACTGCCATCCCTGCGCATCTCACCTGGATGTGGCCCGCAAAGGGCGACATCCTGGCCACGTTTGCCTCCGGCACCACCAAGGGCATCAACATCGCCGGCCAGGAAGGCGACCCGGTCAACGCCACTTCCGCCGGGCGGGTGGTCTACAGCGGGAGCGGGCTGGTCGGGCTGGGTGAGCTCGTCATCGTCAAGCACAATGAAACCTATCTCAGCGCCTATGCGCACAACAAGCTGCGTCTGGTGCAGGAGGGCGACAAGGTCAAGGCGGGGCAGACCATCGCCCAGATGGGGCGCACCGGCACTGACCGCGTGATGCTGCACTTCGAGGTGCGCAAGGACGGCAAGCCGGTGGACCCTTTGCAGTATCTGCCGAAGCAGCGTTAGCAGAATATTGATAAACTCTGTTTATCAATATTCTGCGGTGCGGCACATGGATGTGCCACCTTGTCAGGCGTCAGTGCATCAGATCATGAGCAGCGCCGCAGCGACATTGCGTTCATCGCCGAGCAGGATGTTGTAGGTGCGGCACGCGGCGCCGGTGTTCATCAACTCCACGTTGATGCCGCGCTGCGCCAGCAGCAGGCGCAGGTCAGCAGGCAAAAAGCGCTGACGCGCACCGCAGCCGAGCAGCAACACGTCAGGGCGCAGTTCGTCAAAGATATCGAAATGCATTGCTGCCAGTTGATCGAACTGCTGCGGCGGCCAGGCGCGGATCAAGTGTGTGGGCGTGAGGATCAGGCTTTGCGCCAACGTCTCGTGCGCGGTCTCGACGCCGGAATCCACCGTGCGCAGCACGCTGATCTCACCCGGCCCGTAGGAGCGAATGGAGTAACGACCGGCGCTTGCTTCCTGAATGAATTGCATGGTCACGAACCGTATAGAGATGAAGGCGGAGCGTTCTGGTGCGGCCTTTGCATGGCAATCAATTGACAGGCCAGTGCGTCGCCAGTATCGTGGCAAGTTTATGACAATACCCATGGGTCTGCCACTGTGATTACCGAGTTTCCGAGGATAAAACGCCTTCCGCCTTACGTCTTCAATATCGTCACCGAGTTGAAGGCCAAGGCACGCGCGCGCGGCGAAGATATCATCGACTTCGGCATGGGCAATCCCGACCAACCCACGCCGCCGCATATCGTCGACAAGCTCATCGAATCCGTACAGCGCGGCGACACCCACCGTTATTCGCTTTCGCGCGGCATTCCACGCCTGCGCAAGGCCATCTGCGACTGGTATCAGCGGCGCTTCGATGTGGAACTCGACGCCGAAAAAGAAGCGATCGTCACCATCGGTTCGAAGGAAGGTCTCGCCCATCTCGCGCTTGCCACCATGGGGCCGGGCGATGTGGTGCTGGTGCCCAACCCGTCCTATCCCATCCATCCTTACGGCTTCGTCATTGCCGGCGCGGACATCCGCCATGTGCCGTTGATCGCCGGCGTGGACTTTTTTGCCGAACTGGAGAAGGCGATCAAGGGCTCGTGGCCCAAGCCCAAGATGCTGGTGTTGAACTTTCCCGGCAACCCGACCACGCAGTGTGTGGAGCTCGACTTCTTCGAAAAGGTGGTCGCCATCGCACGCGAACACGAAATCTGGGTGGTGCATGATCTCGCCTACGCAGACATCGCGTTCGATGGCTACGTCGCGCCGTCGATCCTGCAGGTGCCGGGTGCGAAAGACGTGGCGGTGGAGTTTTTCACGCTGTCCAAGAGTTACAACATGCCGGGCTGGCGCGTGGGGTTCATGTGCGGCAATCACCATCTGGTGTCGGCGCTGGCGCGCATGAAATCCTATCTCGATTACGGCATGTTCACGCCAATCCAGATCGCCGCGATCACCGCGCTGGAAGGTCCGCAGGAGTGCGTGCATGAGATTTCCGAGATGTACCGCAGCCGGCGCGATGTGTTGTGCGAAGGACTCAATGCCATGGGCTGGAAGGTGGAAAAGCCGCGCGCCAGCATGTTCGTGTGGGCACCGATTCCACCGGCCTACCGCCATATGGGCTCGCTGGAATTTTCCAAGAAGCTGTTGGAAGATGCGAAAGTGGCGGTGTCGCCCGGCATCGGCTTCGGCGAGTATGGCGACGACCATGTGCGCTTCGGGCTGATCGAAAACGAGCATCGCACGCGCCAGGCAGTGCGCTGCATCCGCGAGATGTTTCGCAAGGACAGTAGCGAGTGGCGAGTTGCAAGTGATAAAAATAATGTCCTCGCCACTCGCCACTCGTCACTCGCTACTTAATATATGAAGCCCGTCAAGGTAGGGCTGCTCGGTCTCGGCACGGTAGGCGGCGGCACGGTCAATGTGCTGCGGCGCAACGCCGAGGAGATCACGCGCCGTGCGGGGCGTGGCATACAGGTCACGCACGCGAGCGCGCGCGATCTCAAGAAGGCGCGCATCTGCAGCACCGAAGGCATCAGGCTCACCGCGCAGCCGCTGGAGGTGGTCAATGATCCCGAGGTCAAGATTGTCGTCGAACTGATCGGCGGCACCGAACTTGCGCGCGATCTGGTGAATCGCGCCATCGCCAACGGCAAGCACGTAGTGACCGCAAACAAGGCGTTGATCGCGCGTTACGGCAATGAAATATTCAACGCCGCGCGCAAGCAGGGCGTGATGGTGGCGTTTGAGGCCGCCGTGGCGGGAGGCATTCCCATCATCAAGGCGATACGCGAGGGACTCGCAGGCAATCGCATCGAGTGGCTCGCCGGCATCATCAACGGCACCGGCAATTTCATTCTCACGGCGATGCGTGACGAGGGACGCGACTTCGCCGACGTGCTGGCCGAGGCGCAGCGCCTAGGTTACGCCGAGGCCGATCCCACCTTCGACGTCGAAGGCATCGACGCCGCGCACAAGCTCACCATACTCGCGGCCATCGCCTTCGGCATTCCATTGCAATTCGACAAGGTGTACACCGAAGGTATCACGCGCATCACGCGCGCGGATGTCGGCTATGCCGAGCAGCTCGGTTATCGCATCAAGCATCTCGCCATCGCGCGCCGCGCTGCGGCTGGCATCGAGTTGCGCGTGCATCCCACGCTGATTCCAGAGCGCCGCCTGATTGCAAATGTGGATGGCGTGATGAATGCGGTGGTGGTGATGGGCGACGCTGTAGGGCCGACGCTTTATTACGGTGCCGGTGCAGGCGCCGAGCCTACCGCCTCCGCCGTGGTCGCCGATCTGGTCGACGTGGTGCGCGTGCTCACCTCAGATCCGGAGAACCGCGTGCCGCACCTTGCATTCCAGCCGGATGCGCTTTCGGATTTGCCGATCCTGCCCATGGACCAGGTGGAGACGGCCTATTATCTGCGCCTGCAGGCGGCGGACCGCCCCGGTGTGCTCGCCGACGTCACGCGCATACTCGCCGATCAGGACATCAGCATCGAGTCGATATTGCAAAAGGAACCGCTGGCAGGCGAGAGTGAGGTGCCGATCATCCTCCTCACGCACCGCACGCTGGAAAAAAACATGAACCAGGCGATCAGCCGCATCGAGGTGCTGTCATCGATCAGCGCCAAGGTTATGCGTATACGTCTCGAACAATTGTCACGCTGATATTGTAGTGCCGAATTCATTCGGCTGAGAAAGGAAACCTTATGCCCCGTTACACAGGCCTCATCAATAAGTACCGCGACCGTCTTCCGGTGCACGATGACACGCGCATCATCAGTCTCGGCGAAGGCAACACGCCGCTCATACGGTTGCAGAATATTCCGCGTCTGCTGGGCAAGGATGTCGATATTTATGTGAAATATGAAGGCCTCAATCCGACCGGCTCGTTCAAGGATCGCGGCATGACCATGGCGGTGACCAAGGCGGTGGAGGCGGGCAGTCATGCGATTATCTGCGCCTCGACCGGCAACACCTCGGCGGCGGCGGCGGCCTATGCGGCGCGCGCCGAGATCACCGCATTTGTGCTGATACCGGACGGCAAGATCGCGCTCGGCAAGCTCGCGCAGGCGATGATCTACGGCGCGGTGGTGATTCAGATCAAGGGCAATTTCGACGACGGCATGCGGCTGGTGAAAGAGGTGGCGCAAAAGGCGCCGGTGACCATCGTCAACTCCATCAATCCGTATCGCCTGCAGGGACAGAAAACCGCCGCGTTCGAGGTGGTCGAGGAACTCGGTTTCGCGCCGGACTTTCACTGCATCCCCGTCGGCAACGCCGGTAATATTACGGCGTACTGGATGGGCTACAGCGAGTATCACGCCAGCGGCATCATCCATCAGCGGCCGCGCATGGTGGGCTATCAGGCCTCCGGTGCGGCGCCGTTTTTGCGCGGCAAGATGGTGGACAATCCGGAGACGGTGGCGACCGCGATCCGTATCGGCCATCCCCAGTCGTGGGATCAGGCATGGAAGGTGCGCGAGGAATCCAACGGCTGGTTCGACGAATGCAGCGATGAAGAAATCCTGGCCGCGCAAAAATTGCTGTGCGAAAAAGAGGGCATCTTTTGCGAACCGGCCTCGGCGGCCTCGCTGGCCGGCGCGATGCGCGACATTCAAACCGCCAAAATACCGGAGGGCAGCAGGATTGTGTGTACACTCACCGGTAACGGGCTCAAGGATCCGGATGTCGCCCTGAAACAGTGCCGCACACCGCTGGTCAGCATCGAGGCGACACTGGACCAGGTGCAGCGCGCAATTGTTGAGCGACTGCGCTGAGCGCACCGTGCATTGACGTGGCGAAAATCATGCTCGAGAGAGCCAACAAAACCCTGATTTGCAGCGTAGCCTATCTCGATATTGTGGGCTACAGCAGCCGGCCTGTGCCGGAACAGATGCGACTGAAGCAGCGGCTAAATGACAGTATCGCCGCCGCGATCAAGGATATCCCGCTGCCTGACCGCGTCATGCTCGGCCCCGTGAAGCTGGTCAAGGATATCAATGGCCAGCCCAACCTGATCGGCGACGGCGTGAATACCGGCGAGTGTGTCATGAGTTTCGCCGAGCCGGGGCAGATCATGGTGTCGCGCTTGATACCGGCCTGACGCTCAAGGACGACCAGGTGAAGGCGCATAAATACCTCGCCTTCATTCACTGCGCCTCCAGCCGGGAAAAACGTTGCCGTGAAGAGTTCGCCAAGGCGCTCGAAATTAATCCGAAACTCGAACTCGAACCCGCTGAGGCCGGACACCCGATATGGGGCCGGGTGTTCCGCAGCGCCAAGAAAGGCGTGAGCCAGAAGAAGTGATCCAGGGAACCTCTGATTAATGCGGTCCAAATCCCCCGGCCGTTCGGCAAGCTCACGGCCACCCCCTTTTTAAAGGGGGTCGAGCGAAGCGAGGGGGGATTTGCTTTAGGAAGCCTTCAGCCCCGTCGCGCGGCGCAGGCACATCACATACTCCGCCACATCCGGCTCGACGCCATCGCGCTGTGCGCGCCATAACACCTCTCCCAGACATTCCAGCATGCGGTGTTCCGCTTCGTGCGCGTCGCGCAATTTTGCCAGCAGGTGCTGATAGAGTTCGTTGACCTCAGGAGGACGTCGTGTGGTCAGTTGTTCGCGGATCGCGATGTGTAGTCCCATGTGCAGGAAAGGATTGGACGCCCCCTGTTCAGGTGTGTAGTCGCTGTCGAGCGCGGTTGCTTCATCGGCAAGCAGGGCATGGTATTCCGGATGCAGCAGGACGACATCGACGATGTGTTGTTCCATGGCTTCCAGCGCTTGCTGCGCGCGATATTTGCCCCATGCGTTAACGAAGACGCGCCGCATCTCGCGTCTGTCCTGGGCGTAGATCATGTCCGATGATTCTCGATGCCGACTTTGTTTTTATACTCGGCGGTTTCAATGACCAAGTGCAAAAAGCGCAGCATGATGCTGCCTGAAATCAAACGCATCCGGGGTG
>JAQBXX010000003.1 GCA_027624315.1 Pseudomonadota bacterium | reverse complement strand
TGCGATGGAAGAAGGCCTGCGCTTTGCGATCCGCGAAGGCGGCAGGACCGTGGGCGCGGGTGTGGTGGCAAAGGTATTGGAGTAGCGAGTAACTAGTGGCGAGTGGCGAGGAAAAGCTTTTGCTCGCAACTCGCCACTCGCAACTCGCAATTAGATACTCGTAACTGTTTTAAGGAATTTATATGGCTACTAACCAAAAGATACGCATCAGACTGAAGTCCTTCGATCACCGGCTGATTGATAAGTCGGCGCGTGAGATCGTGGAGACCGCGAAGCGCACAGGTGCGCAGGTGCGTGGGCCGATTCCGTTGCCCACCAAGACCGAGCGCTTTACCGTGCTGACCTCGCCCCACGTCGACAAGGATGCGCGTGATCAATATGAAATCCGCACCCACAAGCGGCTGATGGACATCGTGGACCCCACCGACAAGACCGTGGACGCGCTGATGAAGCTCGATCTCGCGGCGGGTGTGGATGTACAGATTAAGTTGAATTAGGTGTTTTGAAAAATACAACGCAAAGACGCGAAGACGCAAAGAATAGAAATTAATGAATAATTACTTTGCGCCCTTTGCGTCTTGGCGACCTTGCGTTAAATTTGTAGAGTTAACAGAGATACCAACATGGCAATCGGATTAGTCGGACGTAAATGCGGCATGACCCGCGTCTTCACAGACGAAGGGGTTTCCATTCCTGTCACTGTGATCGAGGTGGAGCCGAACCGCATCAGCCAGGTGAAAACCCTGGATAGCGATGGCTACCGCGCGCTTCAAATCACGCTGGGTACGCGCCGTGCGAGCCGTGTCACCAAGGCCGCCGCGGGACATTTCGCCAAGGCCGGTGTGGCCGCGGGCCGCGGCCTGTGGGAATTCCGCCTCGACGACGGCGAGGGCGATGGTCTTGCCGCCGGCGCTGAAATCAAGGTGGACATGTTCAAGCCGGGTCAAATGGTGGATGTCGCCGGCACCACCATCGGCAAGGGCTTTGCCGGCACAATCAAGCGCCACCATTTCAAGATGGGTGATGCAACGCACGGTAACTCGCTGTCGCATCGCGCGCCGGGTTCTATCGGGCAGCGTCAGACACCGGGCCGCGTGTTCAAGGGCAAGAAGATGGCGGGTCATTTGGGCAACAAGCGCCGCACGGCGGAGTGTCTGGAAGTTGTGCGCGTCGATACGGAGCGTAATGTGCTGTTGATCAAGGGTGCCGTGCCCGGATCGGCGGGCGGTGATGTGATTGTGCGCCCGTCTGCCAAAATGCGTAACCGGCAAGGAGTGTAAGCGACATGGAACTGACACTGACCTCCGTGGGCAAGAAGAGTAAACAGGCACCGGCTGTGATGCAGGTTTCCGATACCGCCTTCGGTGTCGAATTCAACGAGACTTTGGTGCACCAGGTGGTGACTGCCTATCTCGCTGCAGGCCGTGCGGGCACGCATGCACAGAAGACGCGCTCAGAAGTGCGTGGCGGCGGCAAAAAGCCGTGGGCACAGAAGGGCTCAGGCCGTGCGCGCGCAGGTACCTCGCGCAGCCCGTTGTGGCGCGGCGGCGGCAAGACATTCGCCGCGGTAACCGGCGACTATTCGCAGAAAGTGAACAAAAAGATGTACAGCCGCGCGCTGTGCTCGATTTTGTCCGAGCTGGCGCGCCAGAATCGCCTCACTGTGGTGGAAGAGTTTGCGCTGGAGCGTATCAAAACCCAGGATCTGATCGACAAGATTGCAACGCTGGGGCTCGGCGATAACGTCCTGATCGTGACGGATCAGGCCGATGAAAAGCTCATGCTGTCCGCGCGTAACTTGCACAAAATAGGCGTGTGTAACGTAAAGACGGTCGATCCGGTAAGCCTGGTAGGCTTTGAGAAGGTGCTGATGACCGTGGGCGCAATCAAACAGTTTGAAAAGGTGCTGGGATGAGTCAAGAATCATTAATGAAGGTGCTGCTCGCGCCGCACGTCTCCGAAAAGAGCACGCGCACGGCCGACAAGCACAAGCAGTTTGTGTTCAAGGTGGCGAACAGCGCGGCCAAGCCGGACATCAAGCAGGCCGTTGAGCTTATGTTCAAGGTCAAGGTGGGCAATGTGCGTGTGACCAACGTAAAAGGTAAAACCAAGCGCGCCGGTGCGCGTGGTGTAGGCCGTCGCTCGGGTTGGAAGAAGGCCTATGTCAGCCTGATGCCGGGGCACGATATCGATTTCACCAGCGAAGCGAAGTAAGAGCACATTCTATGGCACTGGTAAAAACAAAACCTACTTCACCTGGACGCCGCTTTGTCACCAAGGTGGTGACGGCGGGCATGCACAAGGGTGCACCGTATGCGCCGCTGCTTGAGAAGCAGTCAAGAAAGGGCGGGCGCAACAACAATGGCCGCATCACCACGCGTCACCAGGGTGGTGGTCACAAGCAGCATTACCGCCTGATCGATTTCAAGCGTCAGAAAGACGGCATCCCGGCGCGCGTGGAGCGTATCGAATACGATCCCAACCGCAGTGCGCGCATTGCGCTGCTTCTTTACGCCGATGGCGAACGCCGTTACATTATCGCCCCCAAGGATCTGGCGCCGGACTCCAGCGTCATTTCCGGCTCGGAGTCTCCGATCAAGCCGGGCAATTGCCTGCCGTTGCGCAATATCCCGGTGGGCAGCACCGTGCACTGCATTGAGATGCAGCCTGGCAAGGGTGCGCAGATGGCGCGCAGTGCTGGCGCTGCTGTGCAGCTGGTGTCGCGTGAAGGTGATCACGCCGTTCTGCGCCTGCGCTCCGGTGAGATGCGCAAGGTTGCCATCGACTGCCGCGCCACGCTGGGTGAGGTGGGTAACGCTGAGCACGCACTGCGCTCATACGGCAAGGCGGGCGCGGCGCGTTGGCGCGGTGTGCGTCCCACGGTGCGCGGTGTGGCGATGAACCCCGTCGACCATCCGCATGGCGGTGGTGAAGGTCGCACCTCGGGCGGACGCCATCCGGTGTCGCCGGGCGGTACACCAACCAAGGGTTACAAGACACGTCAGAACAAACGCACTGACGGCATGATTGTTCATCGCCGCCCCAGAGGCGTCAGGTAAGGAAATAATCGCATGCCACGTTCAGTTAAAAAGGGTCCGTTTATCGATGCGCATCTCGTCAAGAAGGTCGAGGCAGCGGTCGCAACCAATAGCAAGCGCCCCATCAAGACATGGTCGCGGCGCTCGATGGTGCTGCCCGACATGATCGGGTTCACCATCGCCGTGCACAACGGCCGTCAGCATGTGCCGGTGATGATTACCGATAACATGGTGGGTCACAAGCTGGGTGAATTCGCCCCCACCCGTACCTTCAAGGGCCATACCGGCACGGGCGACAAGAAGGCGGCGGCTCCGGCCTCGTCATAACGAGAGATCACTATGCAATCCGTTGCGAAATTGAAGTATACCCACATTTCCGCGCAGAAGGGACGTCTCGTGGCGGATCAGATTCGTGGCATGTCGGTCGGTCCCGCGCTGCAACTGCTGGCGTTTAGCCCTAAAAAGGCAGCGCGTCTGATCAAGAAAGTGCTGGAGTCGGCGATAGCCAACGCTGAGCACAATGTCGGTGCAGACGTCGACGAGTTGAAGGTGTCCTCTATCTTCGTTGACGGTGGCCCCATGCAAAAACGCATGCATGCGCGTGCCAAAGGTCGCGGCGCACGTATTTTGAAGCGCACCAGTCACATCACTATCACAGTTGCTGCCAAGTAAACGGAGCGCGAGATTAGGCTATGGGTCACAAAGTACATCCAATTGGAATACGCCTCGGCATCGTCAAGGACTGGACGTCCATGTGGTATGCCGATACCAAGAATTATGCGGATTATCTGAATACCGACCTGCGCGTGCGCGAATTCCTGCGCAAGAAGCTGGCGTCTGCATCGGTGAGCCGCATACAGATCGAGCGTCCGGCGCGTAGTGCGCGCATCACCATCCATACCGCACGCCCGGGTATTGTGATCGGCAAGAAGGGTGAAGACATCGAGGTGCTGCGCAAGCAACTGAGCGCGATGATGGGCATTCCGGTACATGTAAGCGTGGAGGAAATCCGCAAGCCTGAACTCGACGCCTATCTAGTCGCTGAAAGCATTGCGCAGCAACTTGAGAAGCGCATCATGTTCCGCCGCGCCATGAAGCGTGCCGCGACCAACACCATGCGCATTGGCGCTTTGGGCATCAAGATCAACATCGGCGGCCGTCTGAACGGTGCCGAAATCGCACGCAGCGAATGGGTGCGCGAGGGGCGGGTGCCGTTGCACACCCTGCGCGCCGACATCGACTACGGCCTGGCCGAGGCACACACCACTTATGGCGTGATCGGCATCAAGGTATGGATATTCAAGGGCGAAGTATTCAAACACGCCGAGTTGGCGGCTGAAGAAGGCACCGGAAAAACCGCGGCTCACGCCGCTGCAGGGGGTTAGTGTTGTGTTGCAGCCCAAGAGAACCAAATACCGCAAACAGATGAAGGGCCGTAACCGCGGTTTTGCCATGAGCGGCAACCGCGTGAGCTTCGGTGAGTTTGGCCTGAAGTCCACCGGCGCCGGTCAGATTACCGCGCGCCAGATTGAGGCCGCACGCCGTGCCATGACACGCCACCTGAAACGCGGCGGCAAGGTGTGGATACGCATCTTCCCGGACAAGCCGATCTCCAAGAAGCCGCTGGAAGTGCGCATGGGTAACGGCAAGGGCAACGTCGAGTACTGGGTTGCCATGGTACAGCCGGGCCGCATGCTGTATGAAATTGAAGGCGTAACCGAGGACATCGCACGCGAGGCCTTCAGACTGGCCTCGTCCAAGCTCCCGGTACTGACCACGTTTGTAGCGCGTACGGTGATGTGATGAAAGCAGCTGAGATGAGAAAGAAGTCGGCGCAAGACCTGAACAAGGAATTGATCGATTTGTTGCGCGAGCAATTTAATCTGCGCATGCAAAAGGGCGCGGGTCAACTGGCCAAGCCGAGCGCACTGCGCAGCGTGCGCCGCAGCATTGCTCGTGTAAAAACGGTATTGAACGAAACGGCAGGTAAGGCGTCATGAATCAGGAAACCAGCGCAAGTCGCACCGTCACGGGCCGCGTCATCAGCAGCAAGATGGACAAATCCATCACCTTGCTGGTTGACCGCACGGTACCGCACCCGATGTATGGCAAGTATGTGAGGCGCACGACCAAGTTGCATGCGCATGACGAGAAGAATGTCTGCAAGGAAGGCGATCTGGTGTCCGTGGAGCAGTGCCGTCCACTGTCCAAGACCAAGTCGTGGCGCCTGGTCAAGGTTCTGGAGAAGGCGGTCGCCGAATAACGCGATTGGTTTTGGGATTAACAGCTTTTTGTGTTAAAATTTTCGGTTGTGTAACAAGATTCAAGAGTCACCTGGAGATCGCCCGTGATACAAATGCAAACCCATCTGGAAGTGGCGGACAACAGCGGCGCGCGCCGGGTGATGTGCATCAAGGTGCTGGGCGGCTCACACCGTCGTTACGCCGGTATAGGTGACGTCATCAAGGTGAGCATAAAAGAGGCGATCCCGCGCGGCAAGGTCAAGAAGGGTGAGGTGTATGACGCCGTAGTGGTGCGTACGCGCAAAGGCATGCGCCGCCCGGACGGTTCCTTGATCCGCTTCGACACCAATGCCGCAGTGCTGCTCAACAATCAGCAGCAGCCCATCGGCACCCGTATCTTTGGACCGGTGACGCGTGAATTGCGCAGTGAGAAATTCATGAAGATCATCTCGCTGGCACCGGAAGTTTTGTAGCTCAGGATTATAAGGCGTCATGGACAGAATCAAAAAGGGCGACGAGGTTATCGTCACCACCGGAAAGGATAAAGGCAAGCGTGGCGCAGTGCGTCGCGTCCTGGTCAACGACCGCGTGCTGGTTGAAAATATCAACATGGCGAAACGGCACACCAAGCCGAATCCTTCGCGCGGTGTCAGCGGTGGCATCATCGAGAAAGAGATGCCGCTGCATATTTCGAATGTGGCGATCTACAACCCCGCCACCAAAAAGGCCGGCCGCGTCGGTTTCCGCACGCTTGAGGACGGGTGCAAGGTGCGCTACTTCAAGTCCAATAACGAAGTGCTGGACAGGTAGTACGATTATGGCAACCGTTGCACGACTGAAGAAACATTACGAAGACGCGGTAGTGAAGGCGCTTACCGAGCAGTTTGCGTACAAGAGCCCGATGCAGGTCCCGCGCATCACCAAGATCACGCTGAACATGGGCGTAGGTGAGGGTGTTGCGGACAAAAAGATCGTGGACAACGCTGTGGCGGACATGACCAAAATCGCCGCGCAGAAGCCGGTGGTTACTTATTCGCGCCAATCCATCGCAGGCTTCAAGATTCGCGAAGGTCTGGCCATCGGCTGCAAGGTAACGCTGCGCCGCACCCATATGTACGAGTTTCTGGATCGGCTGATCAACATCGCCATCCCGCGTATCCGCGATTTCCGCGGCTTCAGCCCGAAATCTTTTGACGGGCGCGGCAACTACAGCTTGGGTGTGCGTGAGCAGATCATTTTCCCCGAGATTGAATATGACAAGGTCGATGCACTGCGCGGAATGGATATTACCATTACCACCAGCGCGAAGACCGATGAAGAGGGCCGCGCATTGCTCGCCGCATTTAAATTCCCGTTACGCAGCTAAAAACCATGGCAAAGACATCATTAATTAATCGTGAACTCAAGCGTGTGCGTACCGTGAAAAAGTATGCGGAAAAACGCGCCGCGCTGAAGGTGCAGATGGCTGATCCGAAAGCCAGCGACCAGGTGCGCGATGAAGCGCGTCGCAAGTTCGAGGCCCTGCCGCGCAATGCGAGCCCGGTGCGGATGCACAACCGCTGCCGTATCACAGGCCGGTCGCATGGGTATTACCGCAAGTTCGGTTTGGCTCGCAACAAGCTGCGTGAGGCCGCCATGCGTGGCGACATTCCCGGGCTGGTGAAGGCGAGTTGGTAAAAAACAGTAGCGAGTCACTAGTGGCGAGTAGCGAGGATAAAAAACATGCCTTTACTAGCCACTAGCCACTCGTTACTAGCCACTGATTTTTTTAGGAACTGATTTTATGAGCATGACCGATCCCATAGCAGATATGCTGACGCGCATCCGGAATGGATTGAGCGCGAAAAAGGCAGAAGTGAGCATGCCGGCGTCGCGTCTCAAGGCGGCAGTAGCCCAGGTGTTGAAAGATGAGGGCTACATCAACGATTACGCGGTACGTGAAGCCGGCGCCAAGCCCAAGCTGCATGTCATGTTGAAATACCATGCCGGCAAGCCTGTCATCGAACAGTTGCGGCGTGTGAGTCGCCCTGGGTTGCGCGTGTACAGGCAGAAGGACAGCCTGCCCAAAGTGCTGGCTGGTCTGGGTATCGCCATCGTATCAACACCACAAGGCTTGATGACCGACCGTGCCGCCCGTAAAGCGGGTGTTGGCGGCGAAGTTCTGTGTGTGGTCGCGTAAGGGAAGGATGCCATGTCGAGAGTCGCCAAAAAACCCATCCCGGTTCCCAAGGGAGTTGAGGTAGCCTTTCAGGGGCAGGAAATCACGGTAAAGAGTGCGAAGGGTTCGTTGCAGCTTACCTTGGACAAGTGCGTTCAAATGCTGTTCGAGAACAATGCCCTCACCTTCTCTCCGCGCGACGGTGAGACACGTTCCGATGCCATGGCAGGCACGACGCGCTCGCTGGTCAACAATATGGTGACTGGCGTTACGCAGGGCTTCAGCAAAAAACTCGAATTGGTTGGCGTGGGTTACCGCGCGCAGGCGCAGGGCAAGGTGCTGAATCTCACCTTGGGGTTTTCGCACCCGCTCAATTTTGCCATACCCCAGGGCATAACGATTGAAACACCCACTCAGACCGAAGTTGTGATCAAGGGCATGGATAAGCAGCAGGTCGGTGCCGTGGCCGCCAAGATTCGCTCGTACCGCCCGCCGGAGCCATACAAAGGCAAGGGCGTACGTTATTCCGACGAAGTCGTCGTGCGTAAAGAAGTGAAGAAGAAGTAATGGGTGAAGGATAGAGCCATGGACAAGAAAACAGGTCGATTACGCCGCGCCTTACGCGCGCGCTCCAAAATCAAAGAGCTGGAGATGTACCGGCTGTGCGTACACCGTACGCCGCGTCACATCTACGCCCAACTGATTGCGCCGGGTGGTGCGAAGGTTGTGGCCTGTGCTTCGACACTGGAAGCCGTAATCAAGGGCAGCGTAAAAGGTACGGGTAACGCGGCAGCGGCAGCGGCAGTAGGCAAGCTGCTGGCCGAGCGCGCCAAGGCGGCGGGCATATCAAGTGTTGCCTTTGACCGCTCTGGCTTCAAATATCACGGTCGCGTCAAGTCGCTCGCCGACGCTGCGCGCGAAAACGGTCTGCAATTTTAAAGGATTGAGAGTATGTCGAGCTACGAAAGCGCAAAGTCGAGTGATGGCTTGAAGGAAAAGCTGGTCAACGTAAACCGTGTCGCCAAGGTGGTTAAGGGCGGACGTCAATTCGGTTTCTCCGCGCTGACGGTAGTGGGTGACGGTAACGGCAAGATCGGCCTGGGCCGCGGCAAGGCGCGTGAGGTGCAGGCGGCGATTCAGAAGGCGATGGACGATGCGCGTCGCAACATGCACTCGGTGAGCCTGAACGGACGCACCTTGCAGTATGCGATCACATCCAACCATGGCGCGACCAAGGTATTCATGTCGCCGGCATCGGAAGGTACCGGCATCATCGCCGGCGGCGCCATGCGGGCCGTGTTCGAGGTGCTGGGGGTGCAGGATGTGCTTGCCAAGTGCATCGGATCTTCCAACCCCATCAATGTAGTGCGCGCAACCCTGAAGGGGCTGACGGACATGTCGGCGCCGGAACAAATCGCCACCAAGCGCGGCAAGACCGTAGCTGAGATACTGGAGTAGACATGTCTGCGGCGAAGAAGAAAGTAGTAAAGGTGACGCTGGTACGCAGCAAGCATGGGCGTCTGCCACGGCATGTTGCCTGCCTGAAAGGCCTGGGTCTGGCGCGCATGAATCAGAGTGTACAGTTGCAGGACACTCCGGAAGTACGCGGCATCATCAATAAAGTTTCTTATATGGTCAAGGTCGAGGACGTCGCCTGATGCATCTCAATACACTAAAGCCCGCGCCGGGTGAAAAAACCGTGCGCAAACGCGTCGGACGCGGCGGTGGCTCCGGCCTCGGCAAGACCTGCGGACGCGGCCATAAAGGCCAGCACGCACGCGCCGGTGGTTACCACAAGGTCGGTTTTGAAGGCGGCCAGATGCCTATTCAACGCCGCTTGCCCAAGCACGGCTTCGCTTCACCGACCGCTGATGATACCGCGGAAGTGCGCCTGGATACGCTGCAAAAGCTGCACGGCCAGGTCATCGACATGGCGCTGCTCAAGGCGTCAGATCTCGTACCCAAGGCAGTCAAGCGCGTCAAGGTGATCGCTTCCGGCAAGCTGGCTGCGGCAGTCACCACGCGCGGCCTCGCTGTCACCAAGGGTGCGCGTGTTGCCATCGAGGCGGCCGGCGGCAAGATTGAGGATTAAGTGTCCGTTACACGTTCAACCATGGCAAGTGCCCTGGGGGGCATGGGTAAACTCAGCGAGCTGAGGCGGCGCCTGCTGTTCGTGGTGGGTGCGCTGATAGTATTTCGTATCGGTGCCCACATACCTGTGCCCGGCATTGATCCGGTGGCACTGGCGGCTTTGTTCGAGCAACAGCGCGGAACCATCGTTGACATGTTCAACATGTTTTCCGGTGGTGCCTTGGAGCGTCTGTCGGTATTTGCGCTCGGTATCATGCCGTATATTTCGGCCTCCATTATCATGCAGTTGCTCTCGGTGACGATGCCGTCACTGATGCAGCTTAAAAAAGAAGGCGAAGCCGGACGGCGTAAGATCACCCAGTACACGCGCCGTGGCACCGTGGTGCTCTCCGTGTTCCAGGCCATCGGTATTGCGATTGCGCTCCAGAGCCAGAGTAGCGGTGGAGTCTCGGTGGTGATTAACCCGGGCACGAATTTTGTGTTCGTAGCGACGGTCACGCTGGTGACCGGCACCATGTTCCTGATGTGGCTGGGTGAGCAGGTGACCGAGCGCGGTGTAGGTAATGGTATTTCGATCATTATCTTTGCCGGTATTGTGGCCGGGTTACCGTCCGCCATCGGTGGCACGCTCGAACTTGCGCGCACCGGTGAGATGCATTTTTTCACCGTATTAGTGTTGTTCTCGCTCGCGCTTGCGGTGACCGCGTTTGTGGTATTCGTGGAGCGTGGACAACGGCGCATACCGGTGAACTATGCCAAACGTCAGATGGGGCGCAAGATATTTGCAGCGCAGGCAAGCCACCTGCCGCTCAAGGTGAACATGGCGGGTGTAATTCCGCCGATTTTTGCATCGAGTATGTTGCTGTTTCCGAGCACCCTCGGCAGTTGGTGGGGCGGCAGTGAAGGCCTGAGCTGGATGCGTGACATTGCGACCACGCTGTCACCCGGGCAACCGCTGTATGTGATGTCGTATGCGGCACTGATTATTTTCTTTTGCTTTTTTTATACGGCGCTCGTGTTCAACCCGAAAGAGACGGCGGAAAATCTTAAAAAATCCGGCGCCTTTATCCCGGGCATACGGCCTGGTGAGCAGACCGCGCATTATATCGACGGCGTCACCACGCGGCTGACACTGGCGGGTGCGATCTACATCACGCTGGTGTGTCTGTTGCCGGAGTTTTTGATCGTGTACTGGAACGTACCATTTTATTTCGGTGGCACCTCGCTGCTGATTATTGTCGTTGTGGTCATAGATTTTATAGCGCAGGTCCAGGCGCACTTGATGTCGCATCAGTACGAAGGCCTGTTAAAGAAGGCGAACCTGAGAGGCCAGCCCCGGTAGGATGCCGGATCGTCCATCCATACATAGCACCATGTATAGATTGTAGTGTGGAGAATTTTTATGAAAGTGCGGGCTTCGGTAAAAAAGCTGTGTCGTAATTGCAAGGTGCTGAAGCGTAAGGGTGTGGTGCGCGTGGTGTGTACCAATGCACGTCACAAGCAGCGTCAAGGCTGAGCGCGGCAGATAGCAGATAGTTTGATTATTGCTACCTGAGTGCGTATACTGACTGGTTTTTCAAGGGTGTTATTACTCAGAGCGAGAATGGTTGAATGGCACGTATTGCAGGCATAAATATTCCAGTCCAGAAGCATACCGTGATTGCGTTAACGTCAATCTACGGAATCGGACATACCCGTGCGCAGGCCATTTGTGCGGCAGCGCATGTTGATCCCCATATCAAGATCAAGAGCCTGACCGAGGCACAGGTCGAAGCGCTTCGCGCTGAAGTGGCGAAGCTCAGGGTCGAAGGCGATCTGCGCCGCGAGGTGTCGATGAGCATCAAGCGCCTGATGGACCTCGGCTGCTATCGCGGTCTGCGTCATCGCCGCGGTCTTCCGGTGCGTGGACAGCGCACCCGCACCAACGCGCGTACACGCAAGGGTCCGCGCAAAGCCATTCGCAAAACATAACGGGATTATATGGTAGCCAAAACAGCAGTCAAAACTGCATCGCGCGCCCGTAAAAAGGTCAAGAAGAATGTCGTCGATGGCATGGCTCACGTGCATGCTTCGTTCAACAACACCATCATTACGATCACTGACCGCCAGGGTAACGCACTGAGCTGGGCCTCTGCGGGTGGCTGCGGCTTCCGTGGTTCGCGCAAGAGCACGCCGTTTGCGGCGCAGGTGGCTGCCGAGAAGGCAGGTACTGCGGCACTGGAGTTCGGCGTCAAGACGCTTGAGGTGTTTATCAAGGGTCCCGGGCCGGGCCGTGAGTACGCCGTGCGTGCGCTCAATGCGGTAGGTTTTAAGGTTATCAACATCTCCGACGTGACACCGATTCCGCATAACGGTTGCCGTCCTCCGAAACGACGTCGCGTTTAAGTAAGTCTGGAGTCAGCCGTGGCTAAATATACAGGTCCCAAGTGTCGTTTGTGCCGCCGTGAGGGCGAAAAGCTTTTCCTCAAGGGCGAGAAGTGTTTTACCAGCAAGTGCGCGATCGAAAGCCGCGCCTTCCCGCCCGGACAGCATGGGCAGCGCCGTACGCGCTTGTCTGACTATGCCCGCCAGTTGCGTGAGAAGCAGAAGCTCCGCCGCACCTACGGGGTCCTGGAAGGCCAGTTCCGTGGCTACTATGCCCAAGCCGACAGCCGCAAGGGCTCCACCGGTGAACTTCTGTTGCAGCTGCTGGAAGGGCGCTTGGACAACGTCGTGTTTCGCATGGGCTTTGGCGCGTCGCGCTCTGAAGCCAGGCAGCTGGTGCGCCACAATGCGATCACCGTCAATGGTAAAAAGGTCAATATTCCGAGCTATCAGGTGCAGCCGAATGATGTCATCGCTGCTGCCGAGGCGGCCAAGGAACAGTTGCGCATCAAGGCGGCCATGGAAATGGCCCAGCAGCGCGGCTTTTCGGATTGGATCGATGTAGACGTAACCAAGCTGCAAGGCGTATTCAAGGCATTGCCGGAACGCAGTGAGCTTTCCGCCGACATTAACGAACACCTTATCGTCGAGTTGTACTCGAAGTAACGCTGGTTATACCAAGAGGATTTTCTATGCAGGGTTCAGTCGCAGAATTTTTGAAACCACGTCTGGTCTCTGTTCAAGCCATTAACGACAGACATGCCAAGGTAACGCTGGAGCCGCTGGAACGCGGCTTTGGGCACACCTTGGGCAATGCGCTGCGTCGCATCCTGCTCTCCTCCATGCCGGGGAGCGCGGTGGTTGATGCGGAGATCGAAGGCGTGCTGCACGAATACACCACCGTTGAAGGTGTGCAGGAGGATGTAGTCGAAATCCTGCTCAACCTCAAGGGCCTCGCGATACGCATGCATGCGCGCGATGAAGCCACACTCACGCTGCGCAAGAAGGGCTTGGGTGTTGTGCTGGCGTGTGATATCACGCTCGACCACGATGTTGAAATCGTGAACCCCGATCACGTCATCGCGCACCTCACCAAGTCGGGTGAAATCAACATGACGCTCAAGGTCAAGCGCGGCCGTGGTTATGAACCGGCCTCGACGCGCGCCAACGCCGAGGAAGACCGCAAGATCGGCAAGCTTAGCCTCGATGCCTCGTTCAGCCCTGTGCGGCGCGTCACCTATCTCGTGGAGCGCGCACGCGTTGAGCAGCGCACCGACCTCGACAAGCTGGTGATCGACATCGAAACCAACGGCACCGTCGATCCGGAAGAAGCGATCCGCCGCGCCGCCACGATATTGCAGGATCAGCTCTCCACCTTCGTCGAGCTCAAGGGCAGCGAAGAAGTGTTGCCGGCCTCGATGCAGGCCGAGATCGATCCCATTCTGTTGCGCCCGGTCGACGATCTCGAACTCACGGTGCGCTCCGCGAACTGCCTCAAGGCGGAAAATATTCACTACATCGGCGACCTGATTCAGCGTTCTGAAAATGAGTTGCTGAAGACGCCGAACCTCGGTAAGAAGTCGCTCACCGAGATCAAGGATGTGCTGGCCTCGCATGGCCTCTCGCTCGGTATACGCCTGGAAAACTGGCCGCCCGCGCATCTGCGTGACAAAGAAAAAGCGTCTGCTTAACACCGCAAGGACTCAGGAACTGATATGCGCCACCGTAATGCAGGACGTCAATTAAGCCGCAACAGCTCACATCGCGGCGCCATGTTCAAAAACATGGCCGCAGCACTGTTGCGCCACGAGGTGATCGAGACCACGCTGCCCAAGGCCAAAGACCTGAGGCGCGTCGTAGAGCCGCTGATCACGCTTGCTAAAGTCGACAGCATGTCCCAGCGCAGGCTGGCATTCGCGCGCATACACGACCGCGAGATGGTTACCAAGCTGTTCAACGAAATCGGCCCGCGCTACAAGGCGCGTCCGGGCGGCTACCTGCGCATCTTGAAGTGCGGCTTCCGTGCCGGTGATGCCGCGCCGATGGCGCTGGTGGAGCTGGTGGATCGTCCTCAGCCGGAAGCAGTCAAAACGGCTGCGAAGTAAGAATTTTTTAGAGTCACAAGAAAAGCCGAGCATTGCTCGGCTTTTTGGTTTTCAAGGGTTGGAAATGCGCATGAATGTTCTGCCGGGGATTTTACGCAACCTCACACTCGTTGTGCTCGTGGGTTGCTCGCAGCCATTGCTGGCGTTCGAAGTATTTTCCCCATTGCCGCACAATGCACCGGAACCTGCGGACAATCCGCAGACACCCGCCAGGATCGCGCTGGGCAAGCAGTTGTATTCCGATACCCGGCTCTCGGTCAACAACACGATTTCCTGCAATACCTGCCACGACGTGAACAGGGCTGGCGCTGATGGGCGCGTACGTTCCGTGGGCGCCCTCGGCAAGAGCCCGCGCCGCTCCACGCCGACGGTGCTGAACGCCGCGTTCCAAAGCGTACAATTCCGGGACGGGCGCGCGGCGAGCCTTGAAGCGGCGGTCACAGACCACCTGTTTGATCTCGATGTGCTGGCCAACCCGGACGAAGCCGGATTGATAGAGCGCATCACGGCCAGCAAAGGCTACCGTAGGCAATTTACGCGTGCGTTTGGCAAGGAGCAGCCTGTGACTGCGCACAACATCGCCAAGGCGGTGGCGGCGTATGTGCGTACACTGATCACCCCCGAGAGCGCCTTCGACCGTTATCTGAAGGGCGATAAAAAGGCATTATCCGAAAATGCACGGCGCGGCTTCGAGGAGTTTCAGAAGATCGGGTGCTCGGCCTGTCACTTCGGGATCAACATTTCCGGCCCCCCGGTACCGATGGGGGAGGGGTTTTACGAGCTATTCCCCAATTATCCAGGCAGCGAGTATGACCGGAAATATAATCTGGTCACGGATGATTTAGGGCGCTACGAAGCCACCAAGGAAGATATCCACAAGCGATTGTTCCAAGTGCCAACGCTGCGCAACATCGCGCTCACCGCGCCTTATTTTCACACCGGCAGTGTGCCGACGCTGGACGAAGCCGTGCGCGTGATGGCCAAGACGCAACTGCAACAAGACCTCACCGACAAACAGGTTAAATATCTGGCCGCGTTCCTAAACAGTCTGAGCGGTACACTGCCTGACTAGAGGGTTTGGATGGGTTAGACGCAAGTCGTATTCCGCCCTTGCGTTTGTTTGAAATTAAATATTGAAAGCTGCCCACCCGGCGCCTGCGCCCACAGCGATGGACAGCATGCCCACAGCGGTCTTGCGCGACAGCGCCGCGCCGCCGATAAACAGCATCAGGCCGAATTTGAACGCAAGGTTGGCGACAAAGGCGAGGGTGATCGCCGTTACCACCGGGCTTTCGGCCAGTCGGCCAAGCGCAAACAGGCGCAGGCTGGACAGCGTGATCGGATCCACGTCGGCGAGGCCGGACGCCAGCGCCACGGCATACAGGCCCTGATTGCCCGCGTAATCTGCCAGCCAGGCGGCGGCGAACAGCACCGCCGCGTAGAGCAGGCCGAAGCCCAGTGCAGTGCGTATCTCGGTGGGATTGTTGAGTTCCAGGGCGGGCAACGCGGCATCACTGCGCAGGTCGCGCCAAAACAGGGCTGTACCGGCTAATCCTGCAAGCAGGCCGCCACCCAGCACTGGCAGCAGTGCGGGCAGCAGGTTTGGTGATACTACGGCGGCAATGACCCCCAGCCGTACCAGCACCATCAGGTTGGCGAGCAGGATCACCACTGCGGCAATTGGAACCAGGTCCACGTTGCCGCGCGCGTGGCGCGCGAACACCAGGGTGGTGGCGGTGCTCGACACCATTAAAGGGGTCAGAGCCCTTTAATACGGCGGTGTCCTGTGGTATGTTGAGCGATCGACCAGAGAGTGATGCCATCATGCCGCGAAAACCCCGATTTTATCTGCCTGGCATACCCGTGCATGTCGTCCAGCGCGGGCACAACCGGGAGCCGGTCTTTTATGAGGAAAGCGATTACCGCGCCTATCTGGGCTGGTTGCAGGAGGCAGCGACCCGTTATCACTGCGCTATACATGCCTATGTCTTGATGACCAACCATGTGCATATACTGGCTACGCCGGGTGACCGTGACGGGATCAGCCGCATGATGCAGTACGTCGGGCGGCGTTACGTACCCTACGTCAACCATCAGTATGGCACCAGCGGCACACTTTGGGAGGGACGTTACAAAGCCAGTATGGTGCAGGAAGAAGATTATCTTTTAACCTGTATGCGCTACATCGAGCTGAACCCGGTGCGGGCCAACATGGTGGCCCATCCGCGCGATTACCGCTGGTCGAGTTATCGGACGAACGGGGAGGGACGAGAAGAGAAGCTGGTCACTCCACACGAGCTTTATCTCAGTTTGGCTAAAACAGCAGTGCAGCGTAAGGAAGCCTACCGCGCCTTGTTCAAGGCGCATGTTGATCAGAGCGAAATGAATGAAATCAGGGCAGCGTGGCAGACAGGCACGCCGTTGGGGAACGACTACTTCAAGCACAAGGTAGAGGGTAAGCTTAAAATGAGGGTGGGCCAGTCGAGGCGGGGGCGGCCTGCTAAAAGGGCTCTGACCCCTTAAAAAAGGATAAGGTCTTCCTTGGCGTGGACTTTTCGCGTAGAATGACGCGCTTATTCAGGCTGTTGCTGTAAGGCCCAGAGCAAGGCCCGGACCCGATTTTAATGAGGATAAACAACGATGGTAACCATACGCATGGCTCGCGGTGGCGCGAAGAAGCGCCCGTTTTACAACATCGTGGTGACGGACAGCCGTCAGCCGCGCGATGGGCGCTACATCGAGCGCGTGGGATTTTTCAATCCTATCGCCACCGGCGGTGAAGTGAAGCTCACGCTGAATAATGATCGCATCGGCTACTGGATTTCGCAGGGCGCGAAACCGTCCGACCGTGTCGCCGGGCTCATTAAGAGCATTGCTGCCTGAGTTGTCGGTTGGCGAGGCAGGGACGCCGCGCCTGATTGTAGTGGGCCGGGTCGCTGGCCTTTTCGGGGTGCGGGGCTGGTTGAAGATTGTTTCCTATACCGCGCCTGTAGAAAATATCCTGCACTATCGTCCGTGGTATCTGCGCGCCGCTGGCGCAACGGCAGACGCGCCCTGGGTGGAGCAGGCGGTTGCCGAAGGGCGCCATCAGGGCAAGGGTGTCGTCGTGCGGTTTGAGACACACCATGACCGTGATGCGGCCCAGCGGGTGCTGGGTGCCGAGATCGCCGTCAGCCGTGACCAGTTGCCCGCGCTCGACGCGGGTGAGTATTACTGGGCTGACCTGGTGGGCCTCAAGGTGGTAACGCTGGAGGGGGTCGAACTGGGCGTGGTCGATCACCTGATGGAGACCGGCGCGAACGATGTACTGGTGGTCAAGGGTGAGCGGGAACGTTTGATCCCCTATATCCCGGGTGAAGTGGTACGAGAGGTCGACCGCGCGCAGGCTGTGTTGCGAGTGGATTGGGACCCGGAATTTTAGCGGTGGAAATAGCTGTAGTAACGCTGTTTCCGCAGATGTTGGATGCACTGGCGGACTACGGCATCACGAGCCGGGCGCTGAAGAGCGGCGTGCTGAGGCTCACGCGCTGGAACCCGCGCGATTACGCGCACGACCGCCACCACACGGTGGATGACCGCCCTTACGGCGGCGGGCCGGGGATGGTGATGCAGGTGCAGCCGCTGCGCGATGCGATAGTGGCAGCGCGCGGTGCGGGTGAGGAACAGGCCCATGTGGTCTACCTCACGCCGCAGGGACGGCGGCTGGATCAGGCCGGGGCGAAGGAGCTTGCTACACACGCGCGACTGGTGCTGGTGGCCGGACGCTATGAAGGCATCGATGAGCGGGTGATTGCCACGCATGTCGACGCGGAATGGTCGATAGGCGACTATGTGCTCTCCGGCGGAGAGCTGGCGGCGATGGTCATGATCGACGCCATCACCCGATTGTTGCCGGGTGCACTGGGGCACGAGGATTCCGCCGCGCAGGATTCATTTGCCAGCGGACTGCTCGACACTCCGCACTACACGCGGCCCGAGGAAATCGACGGCCTGCGGGTGCCGGAGGTGCTGCTGAGTGGTGACCATCGCGCGATTGCGTGCTGGCGCGAGAAGCAGACGCTGGGGCGCACCTGGTTGCGGCGGCCCGATCTGCTGGAAGGGATGACGCTGACGCCGGAGCAGCGCCGTCTGCTGGATGAGTTTATTGAAGAGAGCAATTAAACAATTACGCACAGGAATACACCATGAGCAACATCATTCAACAAATCGAAGCCGAACAAATGTCACGCAAGGTGCCGGATTTCTCGCCGGGCGATACCGTCGTGGTTCAGATCAAGGTGAAGGAGGGCACGCGCGAACGCTTGCAAGCCTTTGAAGGCGTCGTAATCGCGCGCCGCAACCGCGGCCTCAACTCGGCCTTTACCGTGCGCAAGATGTCGCATGGCGAGGGTGTGGAGCGTGTGTTCCAGACCTACAGCCCGAGCATCCATGACATCACCGTGAAACGCCGCGGAGCGGTACGCCGCGCCAAGCTCTACTATCTGCGCGATCTGCAGGGCAAGGAAGCGCGCATTCAGGAAAAGCTGTAGGAGAGCTATGGCCGCGCCGGTCGCTGTACGGACCTACGCGGCCATCCTGGCCGCCCCCCTCGGCCTGCACGCCAAGCTTGGCGTGTGTCTCCGGCAGGAGGCCGTCTGCGGCCTGGATTTTCTCTCCCTGCGCCACGCCGATCTCGCGCCCGCCACGATCTTCGCGCAACGCGTGGTTGACCAGTTATTGCGTTACTTCGCCCACCCGCGTCAACCATTTTCCATTCCCTTGTCCCTGCACGGCACGCCGTTTCAGCAGCGCGTGTGGCACGCGCTGCTGAATCTCCCTGCCGGCGCGACCGTAAGTTATGGCATGCTCGCCACACAACTGGCCACCGGTGCGCGCGCCGTGGGCAATGCCTGCCGCGCCAATCCGGTTCCGATCATCGTCCCGTGTCACCGCATCGTGGCGCACAACGGCCTGGGCGGCTATTCCGGCGCCATCGCAGGAACTCAACTCGGCATCAAACGCTGGCTGCTGGAGCATGAGCGACACGCAGGCTGATCCAGCCGCGCCGGCACCTCTTCCTCTGGTCGCAGAGGAGAGCACACTGATTGAGAGCTTTCTCGATGTGCTCTGGCTGGAGCACGGGTTGAGTGCCAACACGCGCGCCACCTATCGCAATGACCTGCAAGGTTATGCGCGCTGGCTGGCGCAACAGCAACGCAGCCTGCTGCATTGTGAGCGTGCGCAGGTGATGGATTATCTGGAGCTGCGCACGCATCAGGGCAGGCAACCGCGCTCCCGCGCACGCCTGGTTTCGACGCTGCGCCGCTTTTATCGCCATATGGTGCGCGAAGGCCGCCTGCAGCACGACCCCAGCGCGCAGGTGGCGATACCTAAGGTGGGGCGCAACCTCCCCAAGTCGCTCACCGAGGCCGAAGTCGAGGCGCTGCTCGCCGCGCCCGACATCAATAACGCCCTCGGCCTGCGCGACCGGACCATGCTGGAGTTGCTCTACGGTTGCGGATTGCGCGTGTCGGAGCTGGTACAGCTCACGGTGCCGCAGATCAACCTGCATCAAGGCGTGCTGCGTGTCATCGGCAAGGGGTCGAAGGAGCGGCTGATCCCGTTCGGCGAGGAGGCTCACGTCTGGCTGGAACGCTATCTGAGCGCGGCGCGTCCGCAATTGCTGCGCGGCAAGGTCTGCGCTTTTCTGTTTCCCACGCGGCGCGGAGCGGATATGACGCGCCAAGGCTTCTGGCATCTCATCCGTCGCCACGCACAGCGCGCGGGCATTACCAAGCATTTGTCACCGCACACCCTGCGCCACGCGTTCGCCACCCACCTGCTCAATCACGGCGCAGATCTGCGCGTAGTGCAGATGTTGCTCGGCCACAGTGATTTGTCCACCACACAAATTTATACGCATGTGGCGCGCGAACGATTAAAAAATCTGCATGCGCAGCATCATCCGCGCGGGTAACTGACGTGTTATTATTTCCCGGTATTTCTTGAGTCAGGATAACTATCATGCCATCGTTTGATGTAGTCTCCGAAGTGGACGCGCACGAACTCACCAACGCCGTCGATCAGACCAATCGCGAAGTCAGTACGCGCTTCGATTTCAAGGGCACCGGTGCGAATGTGGAGCATGCGGAAATGCTGCTCACGCTGCATGCGGATAATGAATTTCAGATCAAGCAGATTACCGACATCCTGCACAGCAAGCTGGCCAAGCGCGGCGTGGATATCGCCGTGCTCAAGGCCGACAAGATTGAAATCAGCGGCAGCAAGGCACAGCAGAAAATCACCGTGCGGCAGGGTATCGAGAGTGAATTGGCCAAGAAGATCGTCAAGCTGATCAAGGACTCGAAGCTGAAGGTGCAGGCGGCGATACAGGGTGAGCAGGTGCGCGTCACCGGCAAAAAGCGCGATGACCTGCAGGAGGTGATGGCGCTGCTGCGTGGCGCTCACCTGGAGTTGCCGCTGCAATACACCAATTTTCGTGATTGAATGTTCAAGGAGAGATTTTAGCGTGAGTAAAAAATCAGTATTGACGGGGGTGCTTGCGGCACTATTGCTGGCGGCATTCGCACCTGTGCAGGCCGCAGACGAGGCGGCGAAAATCAATAAGGCGCTGGAGACGTTGCTGCCCGGCAAAAAGCCTGACAGCGTCACCGCCTCGGCAATCCCCGGCGTGTATGAAGTCAGCTACGGCGCCACAGTTTTATACATGACACAGGATGGGCGCTATCTCATCCGCGGTGATGTCATCGACGTGGCGCAGGAAGAAAATCTGACCGAATTAAAGCGGAGTCAGGCGCGCCTCAAGGTGATTAACGGGATCAGCGAAAGCAGCATGATTGTATTTGCGCCCAAACAGGTAAAACATACCATTACGGTGTTTACCGACATCGATTGTGGTTACTGCCGGAAGATGCACGGCGAAATGGCGCAACTCAACAAATACGGAATCAAGGTGCGTTATCTCGCCTACCCGCGCACGGGCATAGATTCACCGTCCTATGTAAAGGCGGTTTCCGCATGGTGTGCCAAGGATCGGAACGCCGCACTCACGCATGCCAAGGCCGATGAAGACGTGCCGCAGAAGACCTGCGCCCATCCGGTGCAGCAGCATATGCAGGCGGTGAAACAGGTCGGCGTCTCCGGCACGCCGACACTCATACTTGAAGACGGCAGCCTGATCCCGGGTTACGTGCCGGCGGAGCGGCTGATGGAAATGCTGGATGGGCGCAAAGCCAGCTAAAGGGAGCCCTAAGTGTTCAGGCGTTTGGCGAGCAGGCTGCGCTTTTCGTAGGCCTCGCGTGCGATGCGCACGTCTTCCAGAAAGTAGGGCAGTTCTTCCAGCGTGAGTGCCTGCGGGCCATCCACCAGCGCTTTGTGTGGCGCGGGATGAAAATCGACCAGCACCATGTTGGCGCCCGCAACAACACCCTGCGCGGTCACTGTCACGATGTCGAGGATGCCGTCCGGCGCAGAGTCGCGCGAGCCTACGGAATGTGACGGGTCTATGCACACCGGCATGCGCGTGAGGCGCTTGACCACCGGCACGTGCGAGAAATCCACGAAGTTGCGGTGCGGGTCGCCCACATTGGTCTTCATCCCGCGCAGACCGAACACCACATTACGGTTACCCTCGCTCGCGAGATATTCCGCGGCGTTGAGAGATTCCTCCAGCGTGATGCCGAAACCGCGCTTCAGCAGCACCGGGAACTCCTTCTGCCGGCCGACGATCTTGAGCAGCTCGAAGTTCTGGGTGTTGCGCGTACCGATCTGTAACATCACCCCGGTGGGATGGCCGGTCTGCTTCAAGGCCTCGCGGATTTCCTCCACATGCGACTCGTGCGTGACCTCCATGGCGATGACCTTGATGCCGTATTTGCCGGCGAGTTCGAATACGTAGGGCAGGCAGTTCTTGCCGTGGCCCTGGAAGGAGTAGGGATTGGAGCGCGGCTTGTATGCGCCCATGCGTGTGCACACCTGGCCGTTATCGCGCAGCGCCTTCATCATGAGTTCGACGTGCTCCGGCGTGTCCACGGCGCAGAGTCCGGCAAAAACATTCAGGGTGTCCTGGCCGAAGCGCACGCCGTTGTAGTCGAAGTGCGTGGCGCGCACGTCGACCTTGTGTCGTCCCAGAATTCGGTACGCCTCCGAAACACGCACCGCACGCTCGACACCGGGCAGGCCATCCATGTCATTGAGGTTGAGCGGCGCGGTATCACCGATGAGGTAGATTTCGGTCAGTGTCTGCTGCACACCCTGTTCTTCGTGGATGCGAATCTGGATGTTGGGCAGATTGGCGAGATACTCCATCAGCCGTTTGTAATCGGCGCTGGATTTTGTGGTGTCTGGTTTGAGTATGAGGATCATGTGCTTTTGTCTGGTGAGGTCCGGCGCGCAATTATTCCACAAAACACGTTCAGTGGCATTTACTTTTCTTTTTCCAGCACTTGGGCGAAGAAGCTGTCGGTGCCGTGGCGGTGCGTGTAGAGGCGCAACGCCGCTTCAGTGGGCGGCGGTTTCAATGCGATACCCTTGCGCGTGAGAATCTCCGCCACCGGAACGACATGAAACTCCGGGTGTGCCGCCAGAAAGGGCTCGACTACGGCCTCGTTTTCTTCGCGCAGCGGGCTGCAGGTGGCGTACACCAGGCGTCCGCCCGGTTTGAGCAACTCTGCGGCAGCGTTGAGGATGCGGCCTTGCAGCTCTGCATTCTGCGCCAGGTCGTGCGTGCGCCACTTGATATCCGGATTGCGCCGCACCGTGCCGATGCCGGTGCAGGGGGCGTCCACCAGCACGCGGTCGATCTTGCCGCGCAGGCGCAGCACGCGCCGGTCGCGTTCATGTTCGATAACGACACTGCGCACCGTGTCGAGGCCGGCGCGCCGCAGGCGCGGCTTGATCTGGTCGAGCCGTCGGGCGGAGACGTCGAAGGCGTACAGTGTGCCGCTGTTGTCCATCAGCGCGCCCAGATGCAGTGTCTTTCCTCCCGCGCCGGCGCAGAAGTCCACCACCATTTCCCCGCGCCGCGGCTCCACCAGCAGGGCGAGGAGCTGGCTGCCTTCATCCTGCACTTCGACCAGGCCCTCGCTGAAGGCGCGCGTCTTGAACAACGGGCTGCGCTTGTTGCGGCGCAGGCCGGCGGGAGAGAGCGGGGTGGGTGTGGCAGGGTAGCCTTCTTCCGCCAGCAGGGCGACTACGTCTTCGCGTTTTGCCTTGAGCGTGTTGACGCGCAAGTCCACCGGCGCGGGCTGATTCAATGCGGCGGCGAGCGCCAGGGTTTCCGTTTCTCCGAGCTGCGCCTCCAGACGCTCGTAAAGCCAGTCGGGTAGATCGGCGCGCACTGCGGCCGACAGGGCGGTGATATCGGTCTCACGGATGCGCGCCACCAATCCGCGCACGTCGGCGTGATAGCCCGCCTGCTCCAGGGCGCGCGCGCTCCAGCCCTGGATGGCGGCAAGATAGGTCGCAACGATGTCCAGCGCTGCGGGCGCGGCCTGGTTGATGAAGTGTTCCAGCAGGCGCTTGCGGCGCAAGCAGCCGTACACGGTTTCGGCGACGAAGCCGCGGTCGTGCACGCCCATGTTGCGATTTTTGCGGAAGTACATCTGCATCAGTTGGTCGGCGGGGGAGCGACCGTGCAGGATAAGATCAAGCAGCTCGGCAGCGCGCGCAAGCGGGAAGTGCTGCATGGGTTTGGGCGCAGCGCGGGAGCTAGTCACGATAACGCCGCATCAGATCCTGGTAGGCATCAATGCGCCGGTCGCGCAGATAGGGCCAGATGCGCCGCACCTGTTCGCTGCGGCTGAGATCGAGTTCGGCGACCAACACAGCGGGCGCGTCTTCCGGTGCGGCGGCGAGGATTTCTCCCTGCGGCCCGGCGATAAAGCTGGAGCCCCAGAAGCGGACGCCGGCGCCGCGCCCGGACGGATCGGCCTCGAATCCGGTGCGGTTGCAGGCCAGCACCGGCAGGCCGTTGGCCACGGCATGGGCGCGTTGAATCGTCATCCACGCCTCGTGCTGGCGTGTCTGTTCCTGCGCGTCGTCGTTCGGATCCCAGCCGATGGCGGTCGGGTAGATGAGGAGGTCGGCACCGGCCAGCGCCATAAGGCGCGCGGCTTCGGGGTACCACTGATCCCAGCACACCAGCACGCCGAGCGTACCGAGCGAGGTCTTGATGGGCGTAAAGCCGAGATCGCCCGGCGTGAAATAAAATTTTTCGTGGTAGCCCGGGTCGTCCGGGATGTGCATCTTGCGGTATTTGCCCGCGATGCGGCCGTCGCTCTCCAGCACCACCGCAGTGTTGTGATACACGCCCGCAGCACGGCGTTCAAACAACGAGGCGACGATGACCACGCCAAGTTCCGCCGCGAGCTTGCCGAGCTCGTCCGTAGTCGCGCCGGGGATGGTTTCGGCGCGGTCAAAATTACGCGTGTCCTCGGTCTGGCAGAAATAAGGTCCAAGATGCAGTTCCTGCAACACGACGAGACGCGCACCCTGACTCGCGGCCTCGCGTATCGCGCGCATGCTCGCGGCAAGATTGGTGCTGCGTTCGGCGCCACAGGCGTGCTGGATTAAAGCGACCTTGAGCAGGAGATTAGTCATGCGCGCATTTTACAGCACATCGGCGGGCAACTGCATGGTAACGCAGTGCAGACTGCCGTATTGGCGGATGAGCGGAAGGCACGGGATGCCGATGACGGCGCGATCCGGGAAGCATGTTTTGAGGCGCGTCAGCGCTGCCTTGTCAGCCGGATCGTCATAGGTTGGCGCCAGCACCGCGCCGTTGATGATGAGAAAATTGGCATAGCTCGCGGGCAGGCGCCTGCCGTCGTCGCCGTATTTGGCTTGTGGCCACGGCAGCGGTACCAGGCGATAAGGCGCGCCCGCAGCGGAGCGCAGCGCCTGCAACTCCTGCTCCATGGCCTTGAGTTCAGTGTAATGCTCGTCACCCGCATCGTCACACGCGACGTAGCAGATCGTGTTGGGACTGCAAAAGCGCGCCAGCGTGTCGATGTGGCTGTCGGTGTCGTCGCCGGCGAGATAGCCGTGCGTTAGCCACAGCACACGGTCCACTCCCAGCCACTCGTGCAGCCGCGCTTCGATGGCGGCGCGAGTGAGAGTGGGATTGCGCTGGGGCGAGAGCAGGCAGCGCTCGGTGGTGAGGAGGCTGCCCGCGCCGTCCACCTCGATACTGCCTCCTTCCAGCACAAAATCAATCGACGTGAGCGGTGTGGCGCCGAAGGCGCCTTGTGCGTGCAAGTGCGGCATCAATTCGTTATCGAGCGTGGCATCGAATTTATCGCCCCAGCCGTTGAAAATAAAATCGAGCAATAGCGGGGCGCCGTTTTTGCTCACCGTGATGGGCCCATGATCGCGCACCCAGGTATCGTTGGAAGGGGCGATATACAGGTGAACACGGTCGAGGTCGGTGCCCGCACGCTGCAGCAGGGTGCGAATGTGCGCGAGGTGCGCGGCATCATGTGCGGTGATGATGACCTGTTCGCGCTCCGCTACCGCGTGCGCGATGGCAATAAACACCGGTTCCACCTCGGCCAGCCACGGGCGCCAGTCGCTGTGCGCATGCGGCCAGGTCAACATTACGGCGCTTTGCCTTGCCCACTCGGGCGGTAGATGAAATGTGCTGCTACGAAGTGACATAGGCGCGATGTTGCTGGTGCGGGCAAGCGAAGTGAGACGTTATGCGGGAAGGTCTGTGCCCACATGGATGGGCGGCATTATAGCGCATGCGGCGGGGGTGGAGTCGGCTTCAGCGGGCAATGCCAGTCCTGGCGTAACTGTTCCTTATGCGTGGTATTAGCTGCCGTATTACGTCTGAGCGCCAAGTGCGATATGTCATATATTTTACAATAACAAACAATCGTAATATATTGTTATTAATGTATTTTTTATGAATGATGGCGGTAATATTCCCTGCAATATGCCATACGGGCGTGTTGCGAGCTAATGAATCTAATAAACAGTGCCGCTATTTTGAGCTATACAGGGTATATGGATGCTCGGAAAGCTATGATTACCGTGATAAAGAGCGCCAAGCAGCGCTCGCAAATCGTGATTGAAGGGCTGCGCGGTCAGCCGCTGACGGACTTGTGCCGCAAATACGGGATCAGTGAATCCCAGTATTACCAGTGGCGTGATGAATTTCTCGCCCGAGTGCCATGCAGTTTGCGCGGGCCGCGCTTGCCGGCCGGTATCGATGGCCGCCAGCAAGGGTAAATAACCACACCGCCTGTTTCATGGGCGCATGACGCCGGACGCGCTGCGCGGAGCCGGCTTTTTTATTGCCTGCGCGTCCTGTGACAGACACCGTTGCAGGGAGCAATTTTTTTACAAGTATGATTTAATGCGGTCTCATGTTCAGACCGCTGGAATTGTTTGTTGGGCTGCGCTACACCCGCGCCAAGCGCCGCAATCACTTCATCTCCTTCATCTCGTTGACCTCCATTCTGGGCATCGCCCTCGGTGTCGCGGCGCTCATCACCGTGCTGTCGGTGATGAACGGCTTTCAGCGCGAGGTGCGTAACGGCATCCTCGGCATGACCGCACACGCGACGATTAGCGGAGCCGATGGAACTCTCGTTGATTGGCGCGCGCTCGAAGACAGCATTGCCCATCATCCGCGAGTGCAGGGTGCGGCGCCCTACATCGAGGCGCAGGGCATGCTCACCAACGGTCAGGTGGTGAGCGGCGTGCAGGTGCGCGGTATCATTCCACGGGAAGAACCCAAGGTGTCCTACATCGATAAAAAGATGGTGGTCGGCCGGTTGGGTGATCTCGCGCCCGGGGCCTTCGGCATCGTGCTCGGGCGCGAGCTGGCGCGTTACCTGGGTGTGGATGTGGGTGACAAGGTCACGCTGATTACGCCGCAGGTCACAGTGACGCCCGTCGGCGTGCTGCCGCGCCTCAAGCGCTTCACGGTGACCGGCATATTTCATGTCGGCAATAATGAATACGACGGCAGCCTCGCCCTTATGCACATGGAGGATGCCGCGCGTCTGTTTCAGATGGAAGGCAAGGTGAGTGGATTGCGTCTCAGGCTCGACGACATGTTCGCCGCGCCCGCAGTAATGCGCGAGTTGATGCGGCAATTGCCCGCGCAGTATTTCGCCAGCGACTGGACGCGCCAGCATGTGAGTTTTTTCCGCGCGGTGGCGCTGGAGAAGCGCATCATGTTCATCATTCTCACGCTCATCGTCGCGGTCGCGGCCTTTAATATCGTCTCCACCATGGTGATGGTGGTGACCGACAAGCAGGCCGATATCGCAATCCTGCGCACACTCGGCACCACGCCCGCGAGCATACTTGCGATCTTCATGGTGCAGGGCATGGTGATCGGCGTCGCCGGTACCGCGCTCGGCGTCATCGGCGGGGTGAGCCTGGCGCTCAACGTCGAGACGATCGTGCCGTGGATCGAGCATGCCTTCGGCATCCAGTTCCTCTCGGCGGATGTCTACCTCATCAGTGAAGTGCCGTCGGATATGCGCTGGGACGATGTGCTCAATATCAGCAGCGTGGCCTTTGTGCTGAGTCTGCTGGCCACGTTGTATCCCGCATGGCGCGCGGCACGTTGCCAGCCGGCGGAGGCCCTGCGCTATGAGTGACATACCGGTGCTGGAATGCCGCGGCCTCGTGAAGACCTTCAGCGAAGGCGGCCTCTACGCCGAAGTGCTGAAGGATGTGAATCTTTCCGTCGCGGCAGGCGAGTGCGTGGCTATCGTCGGGGCCTCCGGCTCCGGCAAGAGCACGCTGTTGCACCTGCTCGGCGGGCTGGACCTGCCCACGGCGGGGGAGGTGTGGGTGCAGGGGCATAACATGGCGCGACTCAATGACGCGGACCGTGGCCGCCTGCGTAACCGGGCACTCGGCTTTGTCTATCAGTTTCACCATCTGCTGCCGGAATTCAGCGCGCTCGAAAATGTGAGCCTGCCGCTGCTCATTCGCGGTCTTGCTCCGCGCGAGGCCGCGGAACAGGCGCATGTACTGCTGGAGAAGGTGGGTATGGCTTCACGTCTTGCGCACCGCCCCGGCGAACTCTCCGGCGGTGAGCGTCAACGCGCAGCGGTGGCGCGCGCCCTGGTGACAAGCCCGCAATGCGTGCTGGCCGATGAACCCACGGGCAATCTCGACCGCCGCAACGCCGAGCAGGTGTACGAGCTGATGCTGGAGCTCAACGCGGCATTGCATACGAGTCTCGTGGTGGTCACGCACGACCTTACGCTTGCCTCCCGCATGCAGCGCGTGCTCACGCTGCGCGATGGCGTGTTGCAGTACATAGCGTCATAAATCTACTGCGCGTCTTTGATGCGGGTGCGTGCGGTGCTCGGAATCCTCATGTACTTCTATGTACACTCCGGTTCCTGCGCTCCACCGCCCCCGCCTGAAAGCCGCTCGCTACGATTTATGTCACTATGTTAAAGATATACTACAATAGCCACCACATCCCACACGTAAGGTGCAGGTAACGCAACGTGTTTGAAATCATCAAGGCAGGCGGTTGGGTCATGTGGCCGCTACTGTTGTGCTCGGTAGCCGCCACCGCCATCATCATTGAACGCTGCTGGGCGCTGCAGAGAAGACATGTCGCGCCGGAACATCTGCTGGCGCAAATCTGGCACTGGGCGAAGAATCATCAGCTCGACACAACGCACATTGACACCCTGAGCAAGAGTTCGCCGCTGGGTCGTATCCTCGCCGCCGGCCTGCTCAACCTGCACCACCCCCGCGACGTGATGAAGGAGAGCATCGAGGAAACCGGGCGTCACGTGGTGCATGAAATGGAACGCTTTCTGAATGCGCTCGGCACTATCGCTGCGATAACCCCTTTGCTCGGTCTGCTCGGCACCGTGTTCGGCATGATTCAGGTATTCAACTCCATCAACGTACACGGCATCGGCAATCCCGTGGAAATGGCGGGCGGCATCGCCAAGGCGCTGGTGACCACGGCGGCGGGTTTGTGCGTGGCGATTCCGAGCCTGACACTTTATCGTTATTTCCGCGGGCGTATTGAAGAGCTGGTAGTGACGATGGAACAGCAGGCGATCAAGATGGTGGAGGTGCTGCACGGCGACCGAGAACAGGGGGCCCGGCCATGAATCTGCGTCGCACACGCCGTGATGAGCCGAAATTGAGCCTGATACCGCTCGTCGATATCCTGTTCGTGGTACTCATCTTTTTCATTGTGACCACCACCTTCAACCGTGATGCCGGCATCACCCTCACGCTGCCCGAGGCGAGCGCCGGGGCTGAAGCCAAACAGGATGCGACGCTGGGGATCGTGATTGACACCGAAGGCCGCTATTACATCAATCAGCAGCAGGTCGTGAACACGTCGCCGGAAACCCTGAAGCGCGCCCTGCAACAGGCGGCCGCCGATCTCAAGGATGCTCCGGTCGTCATCAGCGCCGATGCCAAGACCCCGCACCAGTCCGTCATCACCGCGATGGACGTCGCGCGTCAGCTTGGCTTCGTGCACATCACGCTGGCAACGCAGAACCCGCAGCAAAGCAAACACTGAAGTGTGCATGGGTGCCTCTAAACTGGAGTGGCCATGAGTAATGTTAGCGGCTTCGCCGTGTATCGGCGGCTGCTGCGCTATGCCATGCCTTACTGGAAGGCCTTTGTCGTCGCGACACTGGCGATGGTGGTTTTTGCCGCCACGGAAACGGGCTTCGCGGCGCTGATAAAGCCACTCGCCGATGGCAGTTTCGTCGCCAATGACCCGGCCATCATACGCATGATGCCGCTGTGGCTGGTCGGCCTTTTTCTGGTGCGCGGCATCGCTGAATTCATATCCACCTATGGCTTGTCGTGGATGGGACGCAAGGTGGTGAACGACTTGCGCGACCTGATGTTTAATCACTTGCTGCTGTTGCCGGCTGCGTTTTACGACAATAACTCCTCCGGCCAGTTGCTGTCGAAGTTGATCTACGATGTGGAGCAAGTGGCACAGGCATCGACCAGCGCCATCACCGTGATTGTGAAGGATACGCTGACGGTGGTGGGTCTTGTCGCGTGGATGCTTTATCTTAATGCCTTGCTGGCACTGGTGTTCCTGTTGACCGGGCCGTTCATCGCATTTCTGGTGCTCTATATCAACCGGCGGTTCCGTCGCATCAGCACGCGTATCCAGCATTCCATGGGCAACATTACGCATGTCGCGGAGGAGGCGATAGGTGCGCAACGCGTGGTTAAGATATTCGGTGCGCAGCGCTATGAGGCCACTCAGTTTGAGCGTACCAGTGAGGCCAACCGTCACCTGAACATGAAGATGACGGCGACATCGGCCGCGAGCACTTCTCTGGTCCAGCTGGTAACGGCCAGCGCGCTGGCCGGTATTGTCTACCTCGCTACGCGGGATTCGATGTTGGCCTCTGTCAGCGTGGGTAGCTTCATGTCGTTTGTCGCCGCCATGGTACTCATGCTCGGGCCCATGAAACGCATCACCACCATCAACGCCACCATACAGCGGGGCATTGCCGCCGCGGAGAGCATCTTCTCGTTTATCGACAGCGCCGCCGAACCGGATACCGGTACGCGCAGTCTCGCGCGCGCAGCAGGTGCGATTGAATACCGGCAGGTCTCGTTCAGTTATGACGAGCGCAAGGGCGAGGTGCTGCACGACATCAGTTTCAAGGTGCAGCCGGGCCAGACCGTCGCGCTGGTGGGCCGTTCCGGTAGCGGCAAATCCACCTTGGTCAGCCTGCTGCCGCGTTTCTATAACATCAGCAGCGGCAGCATCACGCTCGACGGCTGCGATATCCGCGACCTGCGGCTTGCCGATCTGCGCGACCAGATCGCGCTGGTGAGCCAGGAGGTGACGCTGTTCAACGATACGATAGCGCACAACATTGCCTACGGCCGGCTCGGGACTGCGAGCGAACACGACATCATCGAGGCCGCCGAGGCCGCGCACGCGATGGAGTTTATCCGCCCATTGCCGCAAGGGCTGAATACGCTGGTGGGCGAGAATGGCGTGCTGCTTTCCGGCGGGCAGCGTCAGCGCCTGGCGATAGCGCGCGCACTGCTGAAAAACGCGCCCATCCTGATTCTCGATGAGGCGACCTCGTCGCTCGATACGGAATCCGAGCGCTACATCCAAGCCGGGCTCGAGCGCCTGATGCGTTCGCGCACCACGCTGGTGATTGCGCATCGCCTTTCCACCATCGAGAAGGCGGACATCATCATCGTGCTGCACGCCGGCCGCATCATCGAACAGGGCAGGCACAGTGAACTGCTGGCGCGTAACGGCCACTACGCCGCGCTGCACAAGATGCAGTTCCGCGATACCGCAGATGTCGCAGCGCAGACGTTGACTGCGACAGAGTCCTCCGCCCTTTAAGGGCGTCTCTAAAAATGATGGATTTTGCTTCAAGACAAGGCGCAGCGCAGGCGAGCAGCGGTCGCTCCTGCGCGTCCTGCGCCCGCGACATTCGTACGTCCTTGTACAGCACAGCATACACGTCAGTATGTGAGCAGCGGAGACAAGCTGCAACGCAGTATTGGAGCAAAAGACGCATTTTTAGAGGCGTCCTGTGATGAAGCGCCTGGACCACTATTGGTATAGCCATAATTTTCTCTCGTTTTTGCTGTTGCCGCTTGCGTGGCTGTACTGCCTCTTAACCCTGGCACGCCGCGGCCTGTATCGCAGCGGGGTGTTGCGCGTAACCAAGATCGCTGCTCCGGTCGTCGTGGTGGGCAATATCACCGCCGGCGGCACCGGCAAAACGCCGCTGGTCATCTGGCTCGCGGATTTTTTGCAGGCGCGCGGCTGGAAACCCGGTATCATCAGCCGTGGCTATGGCGGCAAGACGCGATACTATCCGCAGGCGGTGCATCCCGATTCTGATCCGGCACAGATGGGCGACGAGGCGGTGTTGCTGGCGCTGCGCTGCGCTTGTCCGGTCATGATCGCGCCGCATCGTGTCGCTGCCGCGCGTACGCTGCTGCCTGCGTGTGACATCATCATTGCCGATGACGGCCTGCAGCATTACGCGCTGGCGCGGGATATTGAAATCGCCGTAATTGACGGTGCGCGCCGCTTCGGCAACGGCCATTGCCTGCCGGCGGGGCCGCTGCGCGAACCACTCACTCGATTGCGCACGGTGAACATGAAGGTGTGCAATGGTGGTGTTGCAGCTGATGGTGAATTCGCCATGCGCTTGCAGCCGCTCGCCGCGCGCAATCTGGCGGATGAGGCACGTACGCGCGGCATCGAGAGCTTCAGCGGAGAGACCGTACACGCCGTCGCCGCCATAGGCAATCCGGTGCGATTTTTCAATCAACTGCGTGCGCTGGGTCTCAGTGTGGTAGAACATGCCTTTCCTGACCATTACCGCTTTGTGGAGCAGGATTTTCGTTTTGATGACGGCCGCACCGTGTTCATGACCGAGAAGGATGCGGTAAAATGCAAACCGTTCGCCAGACCCCATTACTGGTACCTGCCCGTCACGGCGGAGCTCGATCCTGCCTTTGGCGCCGCATTACTTGAACTGCTGGAGAAAATTCCTCATGGACCCAAAACTGCTTGATATCCTGGTGTGCCCTGTGTGCAAGGGGCCGCTGGTGCATGACAAATCCGCCGCAGAACTCATCTGCAAGTGGGACCGGCTGGCGTACCCGATCCGTGATGACATACCGGTGATGCTGGAGCAGGAGGCGCGGCGCCTGCAGAGCGAAGAGCTGGCGTGAAATTCGATGTGATCATTCCGGCGCGCCATGATTCAACCCGACTGCCGGGCAAGGTGCTGCGTACTCTCGCGGGCAAGCCGATGCTGGAGCATGTACACCGGCGCGCGCAGGAGAGCGGCGCCAGCCGCGTGGTGATCGCCACCGACGACGAACGGATTGCGCTGGCGGCGCGCGCCTTCGGTGCCGAAGTCTGCATGACGTCGTCCGGCCATCTCTCCGGCACCGAACGTCTCGCCGAGGCCGCGGCAAAGCTGAACATGGATGACGCCGAGATCGTGGTCAACGTGCAGGGCGACGAGCCGCTCATTCCGCCCGCTATCATCGCGCAGGCGGCGCGCAATCTTGCCGCACACCCGCAGGCCTCCGTTGCAACGCTGTGCGAACTCATCACCGAGGCCGACGATTTGTTCGATCCCAATGTGTGCAAGGTGGTGGTGGACAGCGAGGGTTATGCGCTCTATTTCAGCCGCGCGCCCATTCCCTGGCACCGGCAGGCCTTCGCTGCGGGCCGTCAGCATCTGCCTGATGATACGCAACACTTCCGTCACATTGGCCTCTATGCTTACCGCGCAGGTTTTCTCAAGCAATATATTGGTTGGCCTGCGAGCGTGCTGGAGCAAACCGAGGCACTGGAGCAACTGCGCGTGCTGTGGCACGGCCACCGCATCCATATCGATGTGGCGCTGGAAACGCCGGGGCCGGGAGTGGATACCGAACATGATCTGGCGCGTGTGGAGCGCCTGCTCACTTCACGTTAGCAGATTCAAGTTCACAAAGGCTGGATTCAATTCGCCAGCCTCATCGCCAGCAACAGGAACAATAAAGGTAGGCGCGACGCGGCGATGCGCCTCGCCATGCTGGTCGGCCTGAATCACGGTGTGCTGCTCGCAGTCCTGCAACACCAAGGCGGGCCCATCCTCCAGTATCTCGATGATCTGGCATTCAATGTCATGATGGCGCACGCGGCGCCCGATAAATGCGCGCAGTTGTTCAAGGCTTACGGTGTAGCGGTGCATGCTTATACAATAACGGGGTAGCGCCGTGTAAGTCCATCTTCCTGGTGCAAGATATGAGGATGTCGTGAATGGAACGCAACAAAGTGAGGGTATTGTTCGTGTGCATGGGCAACATCTGCCGTTCCCCGCTGGCGCACGGTTTTTTTGAGCAGTGGGTAGAGCAGGCGGGTCTTGGCGCTCGCATTGAGGTGGATTCCGCAGGCACTCACAGCTACCACGTCGGCGAACCGCCCGATGAACGTGCCCGGCAGAGTGCGTTACGGCGTGGGTTTGATATCGGCCAGCAGCGCGCCCGGCGTGCGCAAGCGTCGGATTTCGAGCATTTTGATTATGTGCTCGCCATGGACGATGAAAATTACCGCTCGCTTGAATGCCTGAGTAGCGTCACACACAAGCACAAATTGAAACTGCTTCTTGAGTTCGCGCCGCATCTCAACGAACGCGAGGTACCGGACCCTTACTACGGTGGCGCCAGCGGTTTCGAGCGCGTGATCGACCTCGTAGAAGAGGCCGCGCGCGGGCTGCTCGCGGATATACGCCAGCGTCATCTCGACGTCTGATGCCGTCGTTGCACGACCAGATTGCCGCCGTCATCGGTGCCATGCCGCTGTCCATCGAGCCGCTTTCCGGCGGCTGCGTGGGCGAGGTCTACCGCGTAACACTCGCGGACCATGGATCACTGGTCGCCAAGGTGGATCGCTCGGCCCAGCCACGGCTTGCCTGCGAGGGCCGTATGCTGAGTTATCTTGCGGAGCACTCGCGCCTGCCGGTGCCCGCAGTGCTGCACAGTTCCGCATCGCTGCTGCTGATGGAGTATCTCGATGGCGAAAGTCACTTTTCGGGAGCCGCGCAGCGCCATGCCGCAGAGCTGCTCGCGGAATTGCATGACATAAGCGCGCCGCGCGGTTTCGGCTTCGAGGAGGACACGCTGATCGGCGGGCTGCATCAACCCAACCCATGGGCCGCGTCGTGGATTGAATTCTTCCGCGATCAACGCCTGATGTATATGGGCGGTGTAGCGGTGGAGGCGGGGCGCATGCCACACACGTTGCTGGGCCGGCTGGAAAGATTTGCGGCACGTCTCGATGAGTGGCTGGAGGAGCCTGCGCGACCCTCGCTGATTCACGGTGACGTGTGGACCACCAACGTGCTTGCGCGCAGCGGGCGCATCACGGGGTTTATCGATCCCGCCATCTATTATGCCCACGCCGAGATCGAGCTGGCCTTTACCACGCTCTTCGGCACCTTTGATGAAGATTTTTTCCGCCGTTACGAAGAGCTGCGTCCCATCGCCCCAGGTTTCATGGAGGTGCGGCGTGATATCTACAACCTCTATCCGCTGCTCGTCCATGTGCGCCTGTTCGGCGGCGGATACGTTGCCTCGGTGGACAGCCTGCTCCGCCGCTTCGGTTGCTGAGGGCGCAATTACTCCGATTTTCTTTCCGGTGTGACGGAGACGCTTTCCCGTGGCTCGACGGGAGTGCGGGGTTGGAGGTCCGGCAGCGGAAACACCGGGCGCACGTGCTCCACCACAGGCGCCGCCAAAGGCGGGAATGGGGCCTGTGTCGGCTCGCGCGCCGGCAGCGGGGCAGTGATCGGCGCTGTGACAGGCGCTGTGATCGGCGCTGTGATAGGTGACCTGGGTTCAGCCGCCGGCACAACCGCCACGGGGCTCGCTACAGCCTGTTGTCTCTCCGCAGTCATGGGCGGGGCCGCCGTGAAGGCCGGGGTGGCTACTTGGTCGGTCTCTGGCGCTCCCTCGACGGTGGCGGCAGGGGCCTGCCCGCCTTCCTGGCGGCGGCGCCGTCCACCGCGGCGTCCGCGGCGCCCACTGCGCGGACGTTCGGTTGCACTCACACCCTCACGTGCGTCTTCGATAGCTGGCACAGCGGCGGCGCGTGCGGCAGGAGCTTCCACAGCTGCTTCCTTGCGCTCGACCACCCTCTCCTGCGCCGGCGGCGGCAGTGGTGTGGCGGGGCGCTGCTGTTTTGCTGCGCCACCTTTTTCGCGCGTGCGCCGCGCCTCGTGCTGTTCCTGGCGCGCCTTCTGGCGCTCGCGTCCGCGTCCGCTTTCGCGTCCTTTGTCACGTCCCCGTGCTGCGGGCGCGCTGGGGCGTACGGGCGCGGTTTCGGTGACGGAGGTTTCTTCGCTGCCCGACAGCTTGCTCCACAGGCGGGCGAACAGGCCGGGCTGGACTTCCTCTCCCCGGGCCTGGACCTGGATCGGAGCGGGCGGTGGCGGCATCGCAACCAGACCCTTGACGGCGGGTTCCTCCGGCGTGGGCCGTTGTACGGCGCCCATCTTTTCACTCGGGATTTCGATGGATATGGCGAGATGATAGCTGCTCGGTGCGACCGTATCCTCGGCACCGAGATCTTCGGCGCGCAAGCGCTGGATTTCGTATTGCGGTGTCTGCATCGATGGGTGCGGGATCAGCAACACGGCTATGCGGTGACGCTGCTCAATGGAGTTTACCGCCTGACGTTTCTCGTTCAGCAGGTAGGTGGCGATATTGACCGGCAATTGCGCGACGATCTTGGCGGTGCTTTCCTTGAGCGCCTCTTCCTCGATGATGCGCAGGACGGAGAGCGCCGCCGACTCCACGCTGCGTATGGTGCCTTGTCCGCTGCAACGCGGGCACATCATGAGCGTGGATTCTCCGAGCGAGGAACGTAACCGCTGGCGCGACATCTCAAGCAAACCGAAGCGCGAGATGCGCCCGACCTGAACGCGTGCTCGATCCATCTTGAGCGCTTCTTCCAGGCGGTCTTCCACCAGGCGCTTGTTGCGCGGCGGTGTCATGTCGATGAAATCGATCACGATGAGACCGCCCAGATCGCGCAGCCGCAACTGGCGTGAGATTTCATCCGCCGCTTCGAGATTGGTGTTGAGCGCGGTTTCCTCGATGTCGCTGCCCTTGGTGGCGCGCGCCGAGTTGATGTCGATGGACACCAGTGCCTCGGTGTGGTCGATCACGATAGCGCCGCCCGAAGGCAGACGCACCTCGCGCCGGTAGGCCGATTCGATCTGGCTTTCGATCTGGAAACGGGAAAACAGCGGCACGTGATCCTGATACAGCTTTACCTTGGACAGGTTATGCGGCATCACCTGCTGCATGAACTCACGCGCCTCGTTGTAGACGGCCTCGCTGTCAATCAGGATTTCACTGGTGTCCTTGCGCAGATAGTCGCGAATCGCGCGAATCACGAAGTTGCTTTCCTGATAGATCAGGAACGGCGCGGAGCGGGTGGCAGGGGCCTCCTGAATAGCCTTCCACAGTTGGAGGAGATAGTCGAGATCCCACTGTAACTCCTCGACGCTCTTGCCCACGCCTGCGGTGCGCACGATGAGGCCCATATCGTCAGGCAGTGTGAGTGCGTTGAGCGCATCACGCAGCTCAGCACGGTCATCGCCTTCGATGCGCCGCGACACGCCGCCTGCGCCCGGGTTGTTGGGCATAAGTACCAGATAACGCCCGGCCAGGCTGATGAAAGAAGTGAGCGCCGCGCCCTTGGTGCCGCGTTCTTCCTTTTCTATCTGTACCACGATCTCCTGTCCTTCGCGCAGCATATCCCTGATGCTGGTGCGCCCGGAGAAAGGATTGTAGGAGGGGAGAAAATTGGAGCGGGCGATTTCCCGTAACGGGAGGAAGCCATGGCGCTCCGCGCCATAATCGACAAAGGCGGCCTCAAGGCTGGACTCGACACGAGTGACCTTGGCCTTGTAGATGTTGGACTTCTTCTGTTCTCGACCGGCGGTCTCGATATCGAGGTCGTACAGTTGCTGACCATCGACCAGAGCTACACGCAACTCCTCCGGCTGAGTTGCGTTAAATAACATTCTTTTCATGTTGTATTCCTTTTGCCAGCGCTCAACCACATCCTGTTGTGGCGGCAGCCGTGCGGCCCTTGTACTACAATGTCAGTCCAGCCGGGGCACGCCATCCATAATGGGCACAGTATCCGGCTGACAGACGGGCCCGCTCGACATCTCCTGCATCGGAGGTGGGGGCGCGTTGTCTATCGGTTAATCACGGCCCTTCTTCTGTCTTTAAGAGGGCCCTGAGGTGTGGTTGCACCGGTCTGTGACCGGTCAACCTTGTAAATCTGTAGATCAGTTCCAGCAAATTTCCTGTACATCGGTACAAATGGCCGCAAATTAAGTTAAATTACATTGCTGCATGCGGCAGACAAGACCGATTAAGCTGAATTATCTCAAAAATGAGCAAAAGTTGCAAAGATATTGATAAACCGGTCAATTTTATTGAAATTGGGGCCGGTCACGCGGGCCAGCGTATCGACAACTTTCTGCTGTCGCATTTAAAAACCGTCCCCAAGAGCCGGGTCTATCGCATCGTGCGTAAGGGCGAGGTGCGGGTCAACAAGGGTCGCATCAAGCCCGACTACCGCTTGCAACTGGGTGACCGGGTGCGTATCCCGCCGTTGCGCATCGAAGAGGCTGCGCCCAAGCCCCCCCCATCATCGCATATACTGACGCTGGTAGACGCCAGCGTGCTGCATGAAGACGACAACCTGCTGGTGCTGAACAAGCCCGCCGGAATTGCCGTGCACAGCGGCAGCGGGGTGTCGCACGGGGTCATTGAGGCCTTGCGCATGCTGCGCCCCGCGGCACCGTTTCTGGAACTCGTCCATCGCCTCGACCGCGATACCTCAGGCTGCCTCATGATCGCCAAGACACGCCCCACGCTGCTGGCGCTGCACGAGCTGTTGCGCACCGGCACCATGGAAAAGTATTACCTCGCCCTGGTGCAGGGACGCTGGAGCGGAGGAGCGCGCACGGTCAACGCCGCGCTGCGCAGGAACGTGCTGCGTTCGGGTGAGCGCATGGTGCAAATCACGGAAGAGGGCAAGGAGGCCGAGAGCGTATTCGAGCCACAGCGGATTTACGCTGATACCAGCCTGATGCGCATTGCACTGCACAGCGGGCGCACACATCAGATACGGGTGCACGCGGCGCATATCGGACATCCTCTCGCCGGTGACGTCAAATACGGTGACGCCAGGTTTAACCGCGCGATGCGCGCCATCGGTCTGAAGCGCGTGTTTCTGCATGCGCGCGAGATTGCCTTGAAGCTGCCGGGCGGGAGCCGGAAAATTCACGTCACCGCGCCGCTGCCCGCCGACCTGCAGCAGGTGCTGGAGAAGCTGGCCTGATGGAGCCCAGATTCAAATTATTGGTCTTCGACTGGGACGGTACACTGATGGATTCGGAGGCACACATTGTGCATTGCATGCGGCATGCAATCCACGATAACGGGCTGCCCTCAAAAGAAGACAATGCGATCCGCAATATCATCGGGCTTGGCTTGGGCGAGGCCCTGCATACATTATTTCCAGAGGGCGACAGCCGACTGCACGAGGCACTCACTCAACGCTACCGCCATCACTTTCTTTCTGACTCACACTCACCCTCGGAATTGTTTGCGGGCGCTGAAGTAACACTGAGTGGACTTTCGGATACGGGTTACCTGCTCGCCGTCGCCACCGGTAAAGGCCGCCACGGCCTTGACCATGTGCTGGAGCAAACCGGGCTGAAAAAATTATTTCACGCATCGCGCTGTGTCGATGAAGCGCCTTCCAAGCCGCATCCGCAGATGCTGTTTGACCTTATGGATGCGCTTGACGTGACGCCGGACGATACGCTGATGATTGGCGATACCGAGTATGATATGCACATGGCGCGCAATGCAGGCGTGCCCGCCTTGGGAGTGAGCTATGGCGTCCATGGACGCGAGCGGTTGTTGCAGTGTGGCGCGCTCGACTGCCTGGATGCCATCCATGAGTTGCCTGCATGGCTGGTGCGGAGGGAGGCTGTGGCGACGACGGGCGTGTTACCTGGTTATATACAAGGGCGAAAATCATGACGGATGAACAAAAGACACCTTCCGCAGGTGACGGCGAGCCCAGGTCCTGGGAGCGCGAGACGCTGAACAAGGTTCTGTTTGCCACGCTCCAGGAGCAGCGCCGCACGCGCCGCTGGGGCATATTTTTCAAACTGCTGTTTTTTGTCTATCTCTTGTCGTTGCTGCTGATCTATCTGCCGGAGGATTTATTCAGCGGCAGCATCGCGCTTGGCAAGCACACCGCGCTGGTCGAGGTCGAGGGCGTGATTGCCGACAACAGCAACGCCAGCGCCGATCACGTCATCACCGGTCTGCGCGCGGCGTTCAAGGACACGAATACCGCAGGTATAATTCTGCGCATCAACAGCCCCGGCGGCAGTCCGGTGCAGGCGGGTTACATCAATGACGAGATCGTGCGCCTGCGCGCCAAATATCCCAAGGTTCCGCTCTACGCGGTGATTACCGACGTCTGCGCTTCCGGCGGCTACTACGTTGCCGCCGCCGCGGACAAGATTTATGCGGACAAGGCCAGCATCGTCGGTTCCATCGGTGTGCTCATGGACGGTTTCGGTTTCGTCGGCACGATGGAGAAACTCGGTGTCGAACGTCGCCTGCTCGCCGCAGGCGACCACAAGGGCTTCCTCGACCCCTTTTCCCCAGTGAAGACGGAGGACGTGGCGCATGTCGAGGGCATGCTCAAGGACATTCATCGCCAGTTCATCGCCACGGTGAAGAAGGGGCGCGGCACACGACTGAAGGAAAGCGACACGCTCTATTCGGGTCTGGTGTGGACCGGTGAGCAAAGTGTGGAGATGGGGCTGGTCGATGCGCTGGGCAGTAGCAGTTACGTCGCGCGTGAGGTGATCGGCGCTGAGAACATCGTCAACTTCACGCCGCGCACGAATTATTTCGACCGCTTTGCCGAGCGCACCGGCCTTGCCCTCGGCAAGGCGGTGCTGTCATCAGCATCGGCATGGGGCGGCCTTAAATAAGGTACACACCCTCGATCTCCAGCATGCGCGTGAGGCGGATCAGCGGCAGGCCGATGAGGGCGCTGGGGTCGTCGCCGATCAGACGCTCGGTCAGTACGGCGCCGAGGCCCTCCGAGCGGAAACTGCAGGCGCATTGATACGGTTGTTCGCGCTTGAGATAGTTTTCAATCTGCGCCGTGCTGAGGCTGCGAAACACCACGGTGCAGGGGACGATGTCGACCTGTGTCGCGCCGCTGGCGCTGTTCAACAGGCAGAGTCCGGTATAAAAAGTCACGTGCCTGCCGGAGACGCGCTGTAACTGAAGCACCGCCTGCGCATGACCGCCGGGTTTGCCGAGGATGTCATCGCCCAGCGCCGCGACCTGATCGGCACCGATGATGAGCGCCGCCGGGTGCTGCGCCATCACCGCACGTGCCTTGGCCTCGGCCAGCCGCGTCACCATGGCCGTGACCGGCTCACCCGCCAGGCGTGATTCGTCGATGTGCGGCCCGCACACGCTGTAGGGCAGGCCCAACCCGTCCAGCAGTAGCTTGCGTGCGGGGGACGTCGAGGCGAGGATGAGTGGCAGCATGAGGGGCGATGTGGAGAGGCTGAGAAAATCAGGCTGCGGAGCGGGGTGTGTGGTTTTGACACATGATGGGGTTGATTATACAATGCGCAGCCTATGTTAGAGCAGCTGCCAGTGGTTATTGAGCCGCTGCGGCTCGCCGAGGCGGGGCGCCAGCTTCACGGTCGTCTGCCGCTGGTGGGGTTCAAGCGTCTTGCGCCTGCTCTGCACGAGGTGCGGGGCGAGGTGGAAGTGGAACTCGGGTTTGGCAAGGACGAACTTCACATTGCCTATCTGCGCGGGCATCTGCGTACCCGGCTCCAGATCATCTGCCAGCGCTGCCTGCAACCCATGGCGCTGCCGGTGGATGTGGAATTCGCGCTGGGGCTGGTGACAACAGATGAGGCCGCCGAACAGTTACCGGCGGATTACGAACCGCTCATGGTGAGCGGGCCGATGGAACTGGCCGAGATCATCGAAGACGAACTGATCCTCGCCGTACCGTTTGTGCCGATGCATCCGGCCGGGCAGTGTCCGGCGCAGGAGGGGCAGGAAGACCGGCTGGAAGACAAGCCCCCGCATCCGTTTGCGGTACTCGCGCGGCTGAAGAAGCCGCAGTAGCACCGTTATTGATTACTCAGGAGTCACAAAGTAAGGCGACAATGTGAATGATGTGACTCCTGAGTAAAGACACTGTTTTACCTACCCCCACCCTGTCCCGCCCCCTGCACAGGGGGTGGGGACGTAGCGGAAAGTGTAGGCTTATTTATTGACTTATCAGTAATACCCAACAGGGAGCACGCTCATGGCAGTACAGAAAAGTCGTAAAACCCCTTCCAAGCGCGGCATGCGCCGTTCGCACGATGCGCTTACCGGGCCCACCCTGTCGGTTGAGTCCGTGACGGGCGAGACCCACCTGCGGCACCACATCAGCCGCGAAGGCTATTATCGTGGCCGCAAGGTCATCGCCTCCAAAAGCGAGTAGTCGCCGGTAACCCAGGACCATTCATCTGATCCTGCCTGGGTCTTCGCCTCACGGCCCGCACACAACGGGAGGCATTCCGTGGAACTGCACGCCGGTTTTGTTAATTCATGTCCCGCAGCTTGCTGCGGCCTCAAAGCCTTGGGGATTCCCAAGGGGAGCAGTGCAACTCTCCCCTTGGGTCGCCCGCGCGGTTTCATACCGCGCGGTGCGAAATCAAATTGATTTCCCTCGATGATACGCGCCATGACGATTGCGCTGGACGCGATGGGTGGCGATCACGGCCCCTCCGTTGTCGTACCCGCTGCGCTGAACTCACTTGCGACCCATGAGGCGCTGCATCTGATTCTGGTGGGCGACGAGGCAATCCTGCGCACGGCATTGCAAGCTGACAAGACGGCAGGCCGATATGTCGCCAGCGAGCGTCTGCTGATACAGCATGCGTCGCAACAGGTGGAGATGGACGAGCTGCCGTCACAGGCGCTGCGCAACAAAAAAGATTCCTCCATGCGCGTCGCCCTCAACCTGGTGAAAGAAGGGCGTGCGCACGCCTGCGTGAGCGCAGGCAACACCGGTGCACTGATGGCCACGGCACGCTATGTATTAAAGATGCTACCGGGCGTCGACCGTCCCGCCATTATTACCGCGCTGCCGACCATGACCGGTCATACCTACATGCTCGATCTCGGCGCCAACAGTGATTGCAGCGCCGAGCACCTGTATCAATTCGCCGTCATGGGTTCGGTGTTGGCAAATGCGGTGGACGGCACCGTGCGGCCGCGCGTGGGCCTGCTCAACATCGGTGCGGAGGAAATCAAGGGCAGCGAGCGCGTAAAAGAAGCGGCGCGGATGCTCGCGGAGAGCAGCATCCACTACATCGGCTTCATCGAAGGCGACGGCATTTACGCGGGCGAGGCCGACGTGGTGGTATGTGACGGCTTCACCGGCAATGTGGCGTTGAAGTGCAGCGAAGGCGTGGTGCATATGTTGCGGCATTTTCTGAAGCAGGAATTCAAGCGTAACCTGTTGACGCGGCTCTGCGCGCTGATCGCGGCCCCCGTGTTGAAGGCGTTCCGCAATAAAGTGGATCCGCGGCGCTACAACGGCGCCAGTCTGCTGGGGCTACAGGGCAGCGTCATCAAGAGCCACGGCAGCGCCGATGTGTTTGCCTTCGGCCACGCGATCCGCGAGGCCATGCTGGAGGTGGCGCAGGACGTGCCACAGCGCATCGGCCGACAGCTCGAATCGCATCTGGTGGAGAACACCGCACCGTGAACAATCCCTACGCGCGCATTCGCGGCACCGGCGGTTATCTGCCGCACAAGATACTGACCAACGCCGATCTCGAAAAGATGGTGGAGACCTCGGATGCGTGGATCGTCGAACGCACCGGCATTCGTGAGCGCCACATTGCAGCCGCAGAGGAAACCACCTGCGATCTCGCCGAGCACGCCGCGCGCCAGGCCATAGCGGCGGCTAGTATACAGCCCGCGGACATTGATCTCATCATCGTCGCCACCACCACGCCCGACAAACTCTTTCCCAGCACCGCGTGCCTGTTACAGCAGCGTCTGGGCATCCGCGGCGGCGCGGCGTTTGACGTGCAGGCGGCGTGCACCGGATTCGTCTATGCGCTGGGCATTGCCGACAAATTCATCCGCAGCGGTTCAACGCAGTGCGCCCTGGTGGTCGGGGCCGAGATTTTTTCACGCATTGTGGACTGGAAGGACCGCAACACCTGCGTCTTGTTCGGCGACGGTGCGGGTGCGGTGATCGTGCAGGCGGACAGCGAGCCGGGCATCCTCTCCACGCACCTGCACGCCGACGGGCACTACCATCATTTACTGACCACCGAGGATATCGCCGACGCTCCGAGCGGTGCCTATGTCACCATGCAGGGTAATGAAGTCTTCAAGATGGCGGTGAACACGCTGGACCGCATTGTGGATGAAACGCTGGCGGCGAATCAGCTGCAGAAATCCGATGTGGACTGGCTCATTCCACATCAGGCCAACATCCGCATCATCAGCGCCACCGCCAAAAAACTTGGCATGCCGATGGAGCGCGTGGTGGTCACCGTGGACAAGCACGGCAACACCTCTGCCGCGTCGGTGCCGCTTGCGCTCGACACCGCCGTGCGCGACGGCCGCATTCAGCGCGGCGACACCTTGCTGCTGGAGGCGTTCGGTGCGGGGTTCACCTGGGGCTCGGCGTTGCTGAAGTATTAAGCGGGCGTTTCTAAAAATGATGGATTTTGCTTCAAGACAAGGCGCAGCGCCGTCGAGCAGCGGTCGCTCCTGCGCGTCCTGCGCCCGCGACATTCGCACATCCATGTGCAGCACAGCATACACGCCAGTATGTGAGCAGCGGAGACAAGCTGCAACGCAGTATTGGAGCAAAAGACGCATTTTTAGAGGTGCCTGAACACTATGACGCTCGCATTTGTCTTCCCCGGCCAGGGTTCGCAGTCCATCGGCATGCTGGCGGAACTGGCGCAGAGCCATGCAGAGATAGAGGCGACGTACGCCGAGGCCTCGCGCGTGCTGGGCTATGACCTGTGGGCGCTGGTGCAACAGGGTCCGGAAACGGACTTGAATCTCACCTGCAAAACGCAGCCCGCGATGCTCGCCGCCGGTGTCGCCGCCTGGCGCGTCTGGCAGGCGCGCGGAGGAGCGCAGCCCGCATATCTGGCGGGTCACAGCCTGGGCGAGTACACGGCGCTGGTCTGCGCCGGGGCGCTGGAGTTTGGCAGCGCCATCGATCTCGTCGCCCGGCGCGGCGAATTCATGCAGGCGGCGGTGGCGGAAGGCAGCGGTGCCATGGCAGCGATCCTCGGCCTCGATGACGCCAAGGTGCGCGCCGTGTGCGCCGAGGCCGCGCAGGGGGTGGTGGTCGAAGCGGTCAATTTCAATTCACCGGGGCAGGTGGTGGTGGCGGGGGAGAGCGCCGCCGTCGCGCGTGCGCTGGAACTCGCCAAACAGGCGGGCGCCAAACGCGCGCTGCTGTTGCCGGTGAGCGTGCCATCGCACTGTGCATTGATGCGGCCTGCGGCGGAGCACCTCGGTGAGCGCCTGCGCAATACTTCGCTTCAGACGCCGCGTATTCCTGTAATAAATAACGTCGATGCCGCGGCCTACAGAGACGCTGCGTCCATCCGCGACGGACTCACGCGCCAGTTGTACCAGCCCGTGCGTTGGGTCGAGGTGATTCAGGCGCTGGCGCAGAAAGGCGTGGACGTGCTGGTCGAATGCGGGCCGGGCAAGGTGCTCGCGGGCCTGAACAAGCGCATCGCGCCGGAGATGAAGACGCTGCCGCTGTATGATCCGGCGACACTAGCCGCAGCACTTGCCGCCGTGACACAAGAAGGAGAACCCGCATGAGTTTAAGTAACGAAGTCGCCCTGGTGACCGGCGCAAGCCGCGGTATCGGCCAGGCCATTGCCCTTGAATTGGGGCGGCAGGGGGCGGTGGTCATTGGCACCGCAACTTCACAAAGTGGTGCAGATTCAATAAGCAATATATTGAAAAATAAAGAAATTAAAGGTACAGGATGCATACTCAACGTGACCGATCCGGCGTCGGTAGCGGCGCTGCTCGCCGCGGTAGAGCCGGCCTTCGGCGCACCCTCCATCCTGGTCAACAACGCAGGTATCACCCGTGACGGCCTGCTCATGCGCATGCAGGACAGCGATTGGGAGGAGATCATCGCCACCAACCTGAACTCGGTGTATCGTCTGTCCAAGGCGTGCCTCCCCGCGATGATGAAGGCGCGGCGTGGGCGCATCATCAGCATCTCGTCGGTGGTGGGCGCCGCCGGTAATGCGGGGCAGACCAATTATGCCGCTGCCAAGGCCGGTATCCTCGGCTTTACCAAGGCGCTGGCGCGCGAGGTGGGGTCGCGCGGCATCACCGTGAACGCGGTCGCCCCGGGGTTTATCGACACTGACATGACGCGTGCACTGCCGGAGGATCAACGCACCGCGCTGTTACAGCAGATACCGCTCAAGCGCCTGGGCAGCGTGGAGGAGATCGCCGCCGTGGTGGCCTTCCTGGCCTCGCCGCCGGCGGGTTACATCACCGGCGAGACGCTGCACGTGAACGGCGGCATGTATATGGCGTGAAGGCCCGCCGCCCGGGATTCTTTTTCTTTTAGTTTCATTACGTTGGCGGTGATTGTGGCCTAATCACCCGGTTTCCAATAAAATAGCGCCAGCCGTTCAAGCAATTTCATCAATGTTGGGAGGATGTATCCGTCATGAGCACCGTCGAAGAACGCGTCAAGAAAATCGTAATTGAGCAGTTGGGGGTCAAGGAAGAAGAGGTGAGCAACGAGTCTGCCTTTGTCGATGATCTTGGCGCTGATTCCCTCGACACCGTGGAGCTGGTGATGGCACTCGAAGAAGAATTCGAATGCGAGATACCGGATGAGTCCGCAGAAAAGATCACTACCGTCCAGCAGGCCGTTGATTACATCAAATCCCAATCCGCTGTTGCCTAGGACGCCCGTCCAGCTATGAGGCCGCTCCATGCTTATGGGCGGCCTTTGTTTTTATATCTTTGACACACATGGTTGAGGTCAAGCGTGAGTAAACGTCGCGTGGTGGTCACGGGGCTCGGCATGATATCGCCGGTCGGCCTCACCGTACAGGAATCCTGGGCCAATATCCTGGCCGGCAGGAGCGGCATCGGCCCGATTACCCATTTCGATGTTGCGGCCTTTGCGACCCGTTTTGGCGGCAGCGTGAAGAACTTTGATCCTGCGCACTACATGCCCGCCAAGGATGTCAAAAAAATGGATCCGTTCATCCATTACGGCATCGCGGCGGCAAAGGAGGCGGTTGAAGACGCGGGTCTGGTCGTCACCGACGAAAACGCCGACCGCATCGGTGTCGCCATCGGCTCCGGCATCGGCGGGCTGCCCGGCATCGAGAAGGGCCACAGCGCCTATCTCGAAGGCGGGCCGCGCAAGATTTCGCCGTTCTTCGTGCCGAGCAATATCATCAACATGATCTCCGGCCACGTCTCCATCCTATACGGCATGAAGGGGCCGAACATCGCCATCGTCACCGCCTGCTCCACCGGCTCACACAACATCGGCGAGGCGGGGCGCATCATCGAGTACGGCGACGCCGACGTCATGGTCGCAGGCGGCGCCGAGATGGCGACTTCACCTACCGGCCTCGGCGGCTTCTGTGCCGCGCGCGCGCTGTCCACGCGCAACGACGACCCCGCCAGCGCGAGCCGCCCGTGGGACAAGGAGCGCGACGGTTTCGTGCTGGGCGACGGCGCCGGCGTGCTGGTGCTGGAAGAGTACGAACATGCCAAACGCCGCAGCGCAAAGATTTACGCCGAACTCACCGGCTACGGCATGAGCGGCGACGGCTACCACATGACGCTGCCCGCGGAAGGCGGCGAGGGCGCCAAGCGCTGCATGCAGCACGCGCTGCGCAACGCACACCTCGCGCCGGAGTCGATTGACTACATCAATGCGCACGGCACCTCCACGCCGGCGGGCGACAAGGCCGAGACGCTTGCCATCAAAAGCGCCTTTGGCGCGCATGCCTGCAAGATGGCGGTCAGCTCCACCAAGTCCATGACCGGCCATCTGCTCGGCGCGGCGGGCGGCATCGAGGCGGTGTTCAGCGTGCTCGCGCTGCGCGACCAGGTGGCGCCTCCGACGATCAACCTGCTCACGCCCGATCCGGAGTGCGATCTGGATTACGTGCCGCACAGCGCGCGGCAGATGAAGATCGACGCGGTGCTGTCGAACTCATTCGGCTTCGGCGGCACCAACTGCACGCTGGTGTTCAACCGGCTGCGCTGAACTCCGTCAGCGGCTGGTTACGCATGAGTTTATTATCAAGGATGCACTCTCCGACACGTCCCCGCCCCCTGTTTAGGGGGCGGGACAGGGTGGGGGTAGGGTTAATACTGTTTTTACTCAGGAGACACTTGGGCAGCGTGTATCCATACTTTGTGTCTCCTGAGTAACGATGGCCGATCACTGCGCACCGGACAGCGATTGCGACCTGCTGGCGCTGCACGCCCTCAACCCCGCGCGCTATCCGTATTTGCTGGAAAGCGTGGTGCACGGCACAGCGGCGGCGCGTTATGACATCCTGTTCGCCTTCCCTGGCGCCACGCTGGAGCTTGCCGATCTCACCACGCTGCGCGGCCCGGCTGTAGAGGGCACGGATTTCCTCGCGCAACTGGACCGCTGGTGGTCAGCCGAGCAGCAACCCCGCGCCGCCGCCGCAGCGGCGCTGCCATTCCGCGGCGGCTGGTTTGTCTATCTCGGCTACGAACTCGCCGCGCAGATCGAGCCAAGCCTGTGTTTGCCTGAGATACGATCCGGATTACCGGTAGCGTTTGCCACACGCATCCCGGCCGCGATCGTCCGCGATCACACCACCCAAGGCATGCACCTGATCGCCGAGCCGGGCAGCGAGGATTTGCTTGTGCGCATGCGCGAGGATATCGCCACCCTTGAAAAAGACGCGAGTGCGGCGCAGGTGACCTGGCCCGGCATCACGTTGCAGGAAGATGCGCCGCGGGAGTTTCTCGACGGTGTTGAACGCATTCTGCGCTATATCCGCGAGGGCGACGTGTTTCAGGTGAATCTGTCGCGGCTATGGCGCGGCCGCTTTCGGGCGCCCATCGACGCCGCCCAGATTTACCGGCGCCTGCGCGAACATAATCCGGCACCCTTCGCCGGTCTTGCGTGCCATGGAGCGAGCGCCATCATCAGCTCGTCACCGGAACGCCTGGTGCTGGTGCGCGGCGGCGTGGTCGCAACCCGTCCTATCGCCGGTACGCGGCCACGGCGCGAAAACCACAGCAACGACGGGCCCGATGCCGCGGCATTGCTCGCGCACCCGAAAGAGCGTGCCGAGCACGTCATGCTGATTGATCTCGAACGCAATGATCTGGGGCGCATGTGCGTGCCCGGCAGCGTGCGCGTGGACGACTTGATGAGCGTCGAAAGCTACGCGCACGTGCATCATATCGTCTCCGGCGTGCATGGCGAACTGCGCCCGGGCACCACGCCGGGCGAGGTGTTGCGCGCGGTGTTTCCCGGTGGCACCATCACCGGCTGCCCCAAGGTGCGCTGCATGGAGATCATCGCCGAGCTGGAGCGCGAACCGCGCGGCGCGTACACCGGTGCCATGGGGTATCTCAACCACGATGGCGACATGGATTTCAATATATTGATACGCACCCTGGTGAAAGAGGGCGACGACATCAGCCTGCGCGCCGGCGCCGGTATCGTCGCCGATTCCAATCCGCAACGCGAACTGGAAGAAACGCGCGCCAAGGCGCGCGGCCTGCTGGGGGCGCTGGGCAGCGCGCCATGATACTCATCAACGGCGCAGCGGGAACACAGATCAGCGCGCAGGATCGCGGCCTGCATTACGGCGACGGCGTGTTTGAGACGCTGGCGGTACGCGCAGGCGTGCCGTTGTTGTGGGACAGGCACATGCAGCGCTTGTCCACGGGCTGTGCGCGCCTTGGCATCACGCCACCCGACACGGCTATGCTCGAAGCCGAGGCACGTCAGGTCTGTACTTCAAGCAGCGCAGCGCAAGCCGTGCTCAAGATCATCATCACGCGCGGAGCAGGCGCGCGCGGCTATCGCATGACCACGCCCGTGCCCGCAACCCGTATACTGGCGCTGTACCCGTGGGCCTCGTGGCCCGAAGATTTTGCGCAACATGGCGTGCGCGTGCGCGTCTGTGCCACGCGTCTCGGCCTCAATCCCGTGCTGGCCGGCATCAAGCACCTGAATCGCCTCGAACAGGTGCTCGCACGCAATGAGTGGAGCGACGCCGATATTCCCGAGGGTTTGATGCTGGATGCCGCGGATTGCGTCATCGAGGGCACGATGAGCAATGTGTTTGTGGTGCGTGACGGAAAATTATATACACCGGACGTATCGCGCTGCGGCATTGCGGGCATAGTGCGCGGCCTGATAATGGAGCAGCCTGGAGTGGAGTGCGCGGTCACTGACCTCACATTAAGCGATATGCAGAATGCGGATGAAGTATTTTTATGCAATAGTGTGATCGGCGTATGGCCGGTGCGTGAACTCGACGGCGTTCAACTTTCACCTGGGCTGCTCACGCGTCGCATCGCAGTTTACGTCGATGACCTTATGATCCCATGCTAAGCTACCTGTTGAAATCACCCGGTGCGGCGTTGTTCGCCATTCTGCTTTTTTCAGCGTTATGGGCCAGCGTGGAATATTACCGTTTCACCACGACACCTCTCAATACAGGGGGCAGCGACATGAGCTATGAGGTCGCTCCCGGCATGACGCTGAAAAAGATCGCACACGATTTGCAGCAACGTGGCGTCTTGTCTCACGCCTCATACCTCGTCTGGCTTTCGTATCTACAGAACAAGGGCCGTAACGTCCGCGCAGGCGAGTACACACTGGCGCCCGGCACCACACCGTCACAACTGCTGGATCAGTTAGCCAGCGACAAGGTAATCGAGTATGCGCTCACGCTGGTAGAAGGCTGGAGCTTCCGTCAGTTGATGGATGCGATAGAGCGGCATGAAAAATTGAGCCACACGCTGTCCGCCCTAGACGATCGCGAGATCATGGTGAAGCTGGGTTTTGCGGGGCAGCATCCGGAAGGGCGTTTTTATCCCGACACCTATCATTTCCCCAAGGGCACTACCGACGTTGCATTCCTGCAGCGCGCCTACCGCGCCATGGATCAGCGCCTACAGCAGGAGTGGCAGAATCGCAGCACGGGGTTGCCGCTACGCACGCCCGATGAAGCGTTGACACTCGCCTCCATCGTAGAAAAAGAAACCGGGCTTGCGAGTGAGCGGCCGCTGATTGCGGGCGTGTTTGTGCGGCGCTTGCGGATAGGCATGCCGTTGCAAACCGACCCGACGGTAATCTACGGTATGGGGCCGTCGTTTGACGGCAACCTGCGCCGCCGTGATCTTGAGTCCGATACACCTTACAATACCTACATGCACACCGGACTGCCGCCCACCCCCATCGCCATGCCCGGCGCAGACGCCATTCATGCCGTGCTGCATCCGGCGCCCGGTGACGCGCTGTACTTTGTCGCGCGCGGCGACGGCGGCCACGTGTTTTCCGCGACGCTGGAGCAGCACAATCGCGCCGTGGTCAAACATCAACTCGGCGGTAATTACCCTGCGACGGAGGCAGCACAATAATGACGGCACGTTTCATCACCATGGAGGGTATTGAGGGCGCGGGCAAAAGCACCAATATCGCCTTCATCAAGCAACATCTGCTGAATGCAAAAAAGAACATCGTGGTGACGCGCGAACCCGGCGGCACGCTACTCGGCGAGCAAATCCGTGACGTGTTGCTCAGTCATCGCAATGACGGTATGGCCGTGGATACTGAACTGTTGTTGATGTTTGCCGCGCGCGCTGAACACCTCGCGCGCGTGATCAACCCCGCACTCGCCGCAGGCCAGTGGGTACTGTGCGACCGCTTCACTGAAGCGACTTACGCCTACCAGGGCGGCGGGCGCGGCATCGCGCAACAGCGCATCGCGCAACTCGAAGAGTGGCTGCAAGGCCCACTGCGGCCTGACCTCACGTTGTTGCTTGATCTGCCCCCGGCGCTCGGACTGGAGCGTGCCGGGCGGCGCAGCACAACGCATGACCGCTTCGAGAGCGAACAACTCGCATTTTTCGAGCGTGTGCGTGACAACTATTTGCGGCAGGCCGCGCTACACCCCGGGCGCTACCGCGTGATTGATGCCGCGCAGGAGTTGTCCACCGTGCAGGCGCAGATCGGTCAGGCGCTCGACGAGATCACGCGTGACTGATGCAATCTCCGGCGTAACCCCCGGCAATGCTGCGCAAATCCTGCCCTGGCAGCACGCGCGCTGGCAGGAGATGCTTGCGTGGCGCGCAAGCGGGCGGCTACCGCACGCACTTTTGTTATGCGGCATGCGCGGAGTGGGCAAGCAGCACTTTGCCGCCGCTTTCGCGCAGGCGCTGTTGTGCGCGCAGCCTGCCCCCGATGGTCAGGCGTGCCGGGCTTGCCGCCCCTGCCTGCTATTTCGGGCGGGCACGCATCCCGACTACCAGAAGATCACGCCCGTGGAGGAGGGCAAGTCCATCCTCATTGACCAGATACGTGAACTGAACGCGTCTCTCGCCTTCAAGAGTCACGGCGAGGGATATAAAATCGCCGCTCTGTGGCCCGCCGACCGCATGAATGCCTCCGCTGCCAACGCCCTGCTCAAAACACTTGAAGAGCCGTCGGCACATACGTTGTTGATGCTGATCACGAGCCGCCCCGCCGCGCTGCCGGCCACAGTACGCAGCCGGTGTCAGCGGATGAATTTCACACTACCGCCGGCTGATCTCGCGCTGCCGTGGTTGAGTGAACGTCTAGGCATTACGCACGATGCGGCGCAACTCCTCGCGCTTGCCGATGGTGCACCGCTCAAGGCAATCACGCTCGCGCACAACGGCATGCCGTTACATCGCGCCGCCATGCTCGAAGACCTGGACGGCCTGCAACGCGGGCTGGCCGATCCGGTCAGCCGCGCAGCGGCGTGGGTGGAGTGGGGCGCCACGGATTGTGTCGAGTGGCTGTTCGGATTTATCGCAGACATGATTCGCTTGAAATCAGCCTCGCATCACCCGCGCCTTAAAAATTGCGATCTGGATGTCCAGCTCCAGCGCATTTCCCAACGGACTGAGTTGAGCGTGCTATACCGCCATCTGGAGCGGACGCAGGATGCGCTACGGCTGCTGTCGACCCAGGTAAATGCTCAATCCCTGCTGGAGGATGCCCTGATCGGCTGGGCGGTGGACACTGCCGCGGTTTCATCCCAGCCTGCATAATTAGTGTATTGGCACGATTTCTTGTTATAGTTTGTTAAGCTTATAAGCGTAGAGTATTGCACATGGCTGAAGCACCCAAACCCGCACCTGCGACGGGACGACAGGGCATCATGTCGCTGTCACTCAAGGACAAGGGCGCGCTATACGCCGCTTACATGCCGTTTATCAAGAACGGCGGGATGTTCATTCCCAGCGCCAAGGCCTACCAGCTGGGTGACGAGGTGTTTATTCTGCTCACGCTGATGGATGAGACAGAAAAACTGCCTGTCGCCGGTCGCATCGTCTGGCTCACTCCCAAGGGAGCGCAGGGAAATCGCCCCGCCGGCATCGGCGTGCAGTTCAGCGAGATAGACGGCGGCTCCACGCGCAGCAAGATTGAGGGCTATCTCGCCGGGCTGTTGCAGGCCGAGCGTGCAACAAACACCCTGTAGCACAAGGGTATGCTGATTGATTCGCACTGCCACCTCGACCGGCTCGATTTTGACGCGCTGGGAGGGGATCTCGACCATGTCCTCCAGACCGCACGGCAGCAGGGCGTGGAGCAACTGCTGAGTGTCTGCGTAAATCTCGAAACCTTTCCCGCGGTGCTCGCTATCGCCGAGCAATACCCCTTCATCTATGCCTCCGTAGGCGTGCACCCCGATGAACGCGAGTGCCGCGAACCGACAGTGGATGAGCTGGTTGCGCTGGCGCAGCATCCCAAGATCGTCGCCATCGGCGAGACCGGCCTCGACTACTACCATTGCAAAGGTGACGTTGGCTGGCAGCAGGAGCGCTTCCGCACTCATATCCGCGCTGCGCTGCGCGTCGGCAAGCCCCTCATTGTGCATAGCCGCGAGGCTAAGGCAGACACCGTGCGTATCCTGCGCGAGGGGGGTGCCGAGCGGGCAGGCGGCGTGATGCACTGCTTTACCGAAGACTGGGAAATGGCCCAGGCGGCGCTGGCGCTCAATTTCTACATCTCGTTTTCCGGCATTGTCACCTTCAACAGTGCCCACACCCTGCGCGACGTCGCCGCGCGGATGCCGCTTGACCGCCTGTTGATCGAAACCGATTCCCCATATCTCGCCCCGGTTCCGAAACGGGGCAAGACCAACCAGCCTGCCTATGTGCGCCACGTCGCCGAGCGCATTGCCGAGGTGCGTAATATCCCTCTGTCGGCAGTCGAAGAGGCCACCTCCAGTAACTTTATAAGACTTTTTAAAGTATCTCCCTAGTTATTGTATTTATTAACTTACTTATTAATAATACTTCGTATAATGTATATTATGTTAAGTAATATACGGTGTACGTCCATCATGTTCGTCTGGCGTGTTGCTCCCATAGTGGGAACATGGTAAATTGATGCATGCGGATTATTGCCCTGTCGAGGTTGCGCGAGTTTTGGGAAAAGCACCCACAGGCGGAAATCCCTTTGCGTAGCTGGTATGCCGATGCGAGTCGCGCCCATTGGAAAAGCCCGGCTGACATTAAGGCCGCCTATCGCAATGCAAGCTTCCTGGCCGATAACCGCGTGGTATTCAACATTAAGGGCAATGACTACCGGCTGGTGGTGGCCGTGCATTACAACCGTGGCCTGATGTTTATCCGCTTTGTCGGCACACACCAGCAATACGCAAGGATAGATGCGAGCACGATTTAACGAGGTGCAAACAAAATGGAACTGAAACCGATCAAGAGTAAACGTGACTATAAGGCCGCTCTCAAAGAGGCCGAGGCGCTGTGGGCGGCAAAGGCCGGCACTCCCCAAGCCGACCGGCTGGACGTGCTGACGCTGCTCATTGCCGATTACGAGGCCAGGCACTACCCCATCCCAGACCCTGATCCGATTGACTTCCTGCACTATGTGATGGAAACACGAGGATTGACTCGTAAAGACCTGGAACCCTGCATCGGTAGCCGTGGACGGGTTGCAGAGATACTGGGCCGTACACGCCCGCTTACCTTGGAGATGGTGCGCCGCCTGTCGGAAGGATTGAATATTCCGGCCGACGTACTGATACAAAAATATCCGTTACGGCGCGCGGCCTAGCAGGCTGCCCTTGGATATCACCGAAACCACGCCCTATGCGGGGCTCACGCCGGATTGCGTGCTCGATGCGCTGGAGAGTGTGGGATTGAGGGGTGACGGACGCCTGCTCGCCCTCAACAGTTACGAAAACCGCGTTTATCAAGCCGGCATGGATGAAGGCCCGCCGATGGTGGCGAAGTTTTATCGTCCCGGACGCTGGTCTGACGCCGCCATTCTGGAAGAGCATGCGTTCGTGCATGAGCTCGTCGAGCACGAGATACCGGTCGTGGCCCCGCTGGTTCTCGCTGGTGAACAGACGCTACACAGCTTCGGGGCCTTTCGTTTCGCCGTATATCCGCGGCAAAGCGGTCGTGCGCCCGAGTTCGATGATCGCACCACTCTTGAATGGATGGGCCGCTTTATCGGGCGCATCCACGCGGTCGGCGCGGTGCGGCCATTTCTTGCCCGGCCCACACTGGACATCGCAAGCTTCGGCGAAGAACCGCGCGATTACCTGCTCGCGCACGGCTTCATTCCTGCGGACCTGATGGATGCCTGGCAGAGCGTCGTGGCGCAGGCGCTGGACGGCGTGCGCAGTTGTTATGCGCGCGCCGGTAAGGTGCGCATATTGCGCCTGCACGGCGACTGCTACGCCGGCAACGTACTGTGGGCCGATGACGGCCCGCATTTCGTCGACTTCGATGACAGCCGCATGGGGCCCGCCGTACAGGATTTGTGGATGCTGCTTTCAGGCGATCATTCCTCGATGCAGCGCCAGCTCGGCGACGTGCTCGCCGGCTACGAGGATTTCTGCGATTTCGATATGCGTGAACTGCATCTGGTGGAGGCGCTACGCACGTTGCGTCTGATTCACTACTCGGCGTGGCTGGCCCGGCGCTGGGACGACCCCGCCTTCCCCGCCGCCTTCCCCTGGTTCAACACCCAGCGCTACTGGCAGGATCGCATCCTCGAACTGCGCGAGCAGGTGGCGCTGATGGATGAGCCGCCTCTCGCGCCCGCGTGATCAAAGGGCCCAATGCTTAGATGCTTGTAGCGGCTCACGGATGGGGGGTAGTATGGCGAGACGAGCCCTGCATGAGGTGAATTATGTTCAGCACCCAGACCTTCGCCCGGACGTCCAGCCTCTCCTCCCTCGCGCGGAACTACCGGGCACTATTCCTCGCATTGGTGATTGCTGCCGGCCTGTGGGGTTTACAGCAGTATCAGACTTACCAAAACACCTACTACATAGGCACGCAGGCTTTCACGGAAGATTCTGACCGTAGCTGCGCAAAATAAACCCACCTAAGCAGCCATGTCGGCGAGGAAATGCCGGAGCCTGCATCGTTTGACAAGACTGAGCTCGTATTCCCTTCCGATGAAAAACCGCCGCGCTGCTGGATAGACCCGCATTACCGCAGCCCGTCCAGATAAACGAGGTGTCCGCATGATCGACCGCATCAGCCAACTCCTGGGCAAGGAGGCAGACTCACTGCTGCAACACGAATGCAAAACCATCCCGCGTGAAACACTACGTGAAACACTAGAAACACTAGAAACACTACTAGAAACACTACTAGAAACACTAGAAACTAGAAACACTACTACTAGAAACACTAGGGTCAGAAACACTAGGGTCAGGCCTTACATTTGACATCCCACAAGCCCGCACCGTTCGCAAACCCATCATTCTCTTCCCTCCGCCTTCACCATCGCAGTGATTGCTGGTGGATTTCCTAGTCTTAAATTCCCATATTTGACAGGGTGTTGCTGATGACATTAACAATGCTAACCAGTCGCGGGTGAGATTGCTCGAATTCGCGCACGGAGGCCAGCAATCCTTCGGTTGACAGCTTGGACAGGTCTGGGTTTCTCACATCCCTCACGGCTTCATGTGCGGAAATATCTGCAAAGCCGGCAATGCTTTCGGCTTGTTCCGGATGTGTTTTGGAAAGTGCCATTACTTCACTCTTTAGCTCTGCCACCAGATGCAGCAGCTCATCCTTGTTTTCTCCCTGCATCAATTTGGTTTTTTTAATTTTGTCTTCGATTCTGCCAATAGTTTCCTGAATCATGTGTTTATTCTCCAATCAGCACCGGGTGTCAACTTTATCGGGGGATTTTGGTGTCCGCTTGAGTGTTGGGTTATGCCGCAGATTCAAGTGGAACCTCCCAGCCCGGGAAAACGAGCACCGCCGGGTGACACTTGAGTGCACGAGCTAGAACCTTGGCCCGCTCGACGCCCAGATTGATCCGGCCATTCTCGATGGCGGAGATAGTAGCCTGAGGAATACCCGTGAGTTCGGAGAGCTGGCGTTGGCTGAGTTCCTGGAGCTCGCGAAGGATGCGGACAGACTCTCCCACAGAAACCTCAACTCGCTTCTTGGCAGGACGAAACTCTTTCATATCAGGGCCTCCGTAATCGTGTGGGGTGACTTGAATGACCTGGATCGACAGTACGTCCGCGACGACTCGATAGATCACTCGCCACTGAAGCCCCAGTCGGGAAGATCGATGGCCCTTCCACTCGCCCGATAGAGCTTCATCGTGAAACCCCTTGATCGTGCGCAGACCGGGCGGGCCCGAGAGACTCGCAATGTCTTTCCATTTCTCGTAGCGCTTGAGTATTTCGGGCGGGACGGCTCCCGAGAGCTGTTTGTCGACTCGACGGTGCTCCTCGATGCGCCACATACCATATTGTGCCTATACCATTAATGGTATGTCAAGCGCGACCATCGGCCGCTAGCGAGCGAGAGCCGGATGGCCAACGGACTGCGCCAGAACATGGATTAACCACTGAATATTTGGCTGTAGCGTCGGCACGCATTGAATCGGAGCGCGGTGGCAACGTGATTAATCTGGCACGTTTTCCCTACGGGCAAAAAAAGTCATCTTGAAGTTACTTCAAGTATAGCTTTTATCTTATTGATTTTATATGGTGCCCGGGGCCGGAATCGAACCGGCACAGCCGTGAGGCCGAGGGATTTTAAGTCCCTTGCGTCTACCAATTCCGCCACCCGGGCATTATGAGAGGGTAATAGCGAGGGATAATGGAGGCTGAGGTCGGAATCGAACCGGCGTACACGGCTTTGCAGGCCGCTGCATGACCACTCTGCCACCCAGCCGTGCTGAATCATTGAATTATGGAGCGGGAAACGAGATTCGAACTCGCGACCCCAACCTTGGCAAGGTTGTGCTCTACCACTGAGCTATTCCCGCACAAATGAAGCTCGCTATTGTAACCGCGGTGGCCCGGCTGTCAAGGTAAAGCGGCTGTCAGCCCGCCCTCAGGCTGCGCCAGGCGGCACGTAAATAGACCACCATGGACCACAACGTAAGCCCCGCCGCCAAGTACAGTAACACCAGGCCTATACTGTAGACGGGAAGCCCCACCACCGGCTCGCGGTAGAGCAGGAACAGCAGCGCCAGCATCTGGGCGACGGTCTTGAATTTCCCTATCACCGACACCGCGACCGAGGTGCGTTGGCCGATCTCCGCCATCCATTCGCGCAATGCGGAAATGGTGATCTCGCGCCCGATAATCACGGCGGCCGGGATGGCGAGCCAGGGTGTGGGGTCGGCCTGCACCAGCAGTACGAGGGCAACCGCGACCATCAGCTTGTCCGCTACCGGGTCGAGGAAGGTGCCGAGGGCGGACACCTGCCCGAGCCGGCGCGCGAGGTAGCCGTCCAGTATGTCGGTCAGGGCCGCCAGGGCGAAGATTGCGGCGGTAAGTACATGCGCCCAGCTGAACGGGAGATAGAAGGCAAGCACGAACACCGGGATCAGGCCGATGCGGACAAAAGTCAGGATATTGGGCAGATTCATGGATATATCCTAATGAAACACATCGTATATCTTCTGCGCAAGCTGTTTGCTGATGCCCGGCACGTGGCTGAGGTCTTCCACCCCGGCACGTGATACGCCCTGCAAGCCCCCGAACTGGCTGAGCAGCTCGCGGCGGCGGCGCGGCCCGATGCCGGGGATGCCCTCCAGCGTGGAAGTGGTGCGCGCCCTGCCCCGCTGTTTGCGGTGTCCGGTGATGGCAAAGCGGTGCGCCTCATCGCGCAGTTGCTGAATCAGGTGCAGGGCAGGCGCATCGGGTGGTAGCCGAAGTGGTGTGCGCCGGTGTGCCACGATGAGGGATTCCAGCCCCGCCTTGCGCCCCTCGCCCTTGGCGATACCGACTATCGTCACGCCGGTGATCTGCAACTCCTCCAGCACACGCACAGCCTCGGCCACCTGCCCTCTCCCGCCGTCGATGAACAGGATGTTGGGGAGAATGCCGTCGCCCTGCATGAGTCTGGTATAGCGGCGCAGTAAGGCCTGCTGCATGGCGGCGTAGTCGTCGCCCGGTGGTGTGCCTTCGATGTTGAAGCGCCGGTAGGCGGATTTAAGCGGGCCCTGGCTGTCAAATACCACGCACGACCCCACGGTGGCCTCGCCCTGGGTGTGGCTGATGTCGAAACACTCGATGCGGCCGGGCGTGTGGTCAAGCTGCAATGCTGCGCGCAAGGCATCGAAGCGTTCGTTCATATGGCCTTTGCTGGCCAGTTGTTGCGCCAGCGCATGCTCCGCGTTGGTCTGCGCGAGTTGCAGCCAGCGCGCACGCGCGCCGCGCACGCTGCTTGAAATAGTCACGCGGCGCCCGGCCTTGCTGCTCAACGCCTGCTCCAGCAAGTCTGCGTCTTCCAACGGCGGTTGGGTAATCATTGCGGCGGGGATGATCTGCTGTTCGTCACCCGTGTGGCTGCCGAGATAATACTGCGGCATGAAGGCCCCCAGCATCTCGCTTGCGCTGGCGCCTTCCGGCAGGCGCGGGAAAAAGGCCTTGTTGCCGAGCGCGCGTCCGGCGCGGATAAAAAATACCTCCACGCAGCCCACACCGTTTTGCACCAGCGCCGCGATCACGTCGAGATCGCCCTTCTCCCCGCTGACGTATTGATGCTCCTGCACCTGGCGCAGGCTCGCAATCTGGTCGCGATAATGTGCCGCCTGCTCAAAATCCCGCTGCTCCGCCGCCTGGTCCATGCGCGCCGCCAGTTCCCCGATCACCTCGGGGTTCTTGCCTTCCAGAAACATCACGGTATGGCGCACGTCTTCCGCGTAGCGCTCCTGGCTCACGGCTCCCACGCACGGCGCGGTACAGCGCTTGATCTGGTGCTGCAGGCAGGGGCGCGAACGGTTGCGAAAGAAGCTGTCCTCGCACTGGCGTACCTGAAACAGCTTTTGCAGCAGATGCAGGCTCTCGCGCGCCGCGAGCGCGCCCGGGTACGGACCGAAGTAGCGTCCCGTTGCGCGCTTAGCACCACGGTGCAGCGCGAGGCGCGGAAATTCGTGTTTGCTCGACAGGAAAATGTAGGGATAGCTTTTGTCATCGCGCAATAAAATGTTGTAGCGCGGCTTGAGCTGCTTGATGAGCGTGCATTCCAGAATCAGTGCTTCAGTCTCCGTATGCGTAACGGTGACCTCGATATTGCGCACCTGCTCGACCAGGACCTGTGTCTTGCCGGCATGCGGCGTGGCGGATCGCTGCTGGAAATAACTGGCCAGGCGCTGCTTCAGATTGCGCGCCTTGCCCACATACAGCACCCCGCCCACAGCATCGAGCATGCGGTAGATGCCCGGCCTGCCAGTCACGGTCTTGAGAAAGGCTTTCGGATCGAAGGCAGAAGGTACGTGTGTCATGGAACGTGGGGTAAGTTCTTTGAACAGATCATGTCATTCTGAAAAGCTGCACTTTATAATCATCGCATTCTAATGACGAGAATCAAAGCATGAAAATCGCCGCCTCCTCCCTGCGCCCCAATGCCCTGATCGACTACCAGGGTCGGCTCTGGCGCGTATCCAAGGTCGAGCACGTCAAACCCGGCAAGGGCGGGGCCTTCGCTCAGGTCGAGATGAAGGACATCGAGGCCGGTACCAAGCTTAACGAACGTTTTCGCGCCGAGGACAAGGTGGACGCAATCGAGCTGGAAACACGCAAGCTGACCTATTCCTATGAGGAAGGCGATGCGCTGGTATTCATGGACAGCGAGACCTACGAGCAGATCAGCGTGCCGCGCGAGTTTCTTGAGCAGCAGATCGGCTATCTGCTACCCAATACAGAGGTGCAGGCCAAATTGTACAATGAGCGGCTGATTTTCATCGAGCTACCGCCTAATGTGGTGCTCAAGGTAGTCGATGCCGATGCCGTGCTGAAAGGCCAGAGCGCGAACAGCTCCTACAAGCACGCGAAACTGGAGACGGGGATCAGCGTTCTGGTGCCGCCGTTTGTGGGCGTCGGCGACCTTATCAAGATCAATACCGGCAGCGGGGAGTATGTCGAGCGCGCCTGATAGTATGTTGGGAAAGGCCATCCTTGGCCTTTCCCAACACGCAAAGCAAAAAGTGTGATTTTTGCTTTGCGTCATTTTACAAGCACCTACACCGTACTTGAAGAATGACGGTGCATCCTTGCGCGCGGTTTAACTACCGTGTTTGTCGAAGTGCGTCTTGAGGTCGTAACGATAGATGAATCCCGGCAGCGCAAACACCATGAATATGAACAAGTTGATGGCGTAAAACTCCCAGTGTTTCAGGTGGTAATCGCCGGTGAGCTTCTGCTCCAGCCCCATGGCGATAAAGCCCATCACAAAATACAGCGTAAGCCACTCCAGCAGCCGCACCCAAGCGCGCTTGACGCCACCCTTGGGCTGCTTCACAAAGAACACGCGCTCGCTGAGCCACGGAAGATTGGCGGCGATCAGCGCGAGCACAAGCAGCATCCAGACGAGGGCGGAAGTGGAGGCCATATCAGGGGTTAAGCGCCCTGGCGCATAGAGTCAATAATCCGCTGGGGAAAAGCCCGAGGCCGAGTATCGCAAGGCCGTTGGCACTCATGGCGAGGCGCATGTCGAAGCCTGCCGCGAGCGGCGCCACATCATCGGGCTGGTCAAAATACATCAGCTTGATGATGCGCAGATAATAGTACGCGCCGATCACCGAGAAGACCACTGCCAGCACCGCAAGCCATACCAGGTCGGCCTCGACCACCGCCTGCAGCACCGCAAGCTTGGCGTAAAAGCCCACCGTGGGTGGCACGCCCGCCATGGAAAACATCAGGATCAGCATCATGAAGGCGAACCATGGGCTGCGCTGGTTGAGCCCCTTGAAATCCTCCAGCCGGTCAGCCTCGAAACCCGCGCGCGACAACAGGATAATCATGCCGAAGCCGCCCAGGCTCATGAGCGCGTAAACGATGACGTAAAACATGGAGGACGCGTAGCCGTTGAGTGTACCGCTCAAGATGCCGAGCAGCAAAAATCCCACGTGCGCGATGGTGGAGTACGCCAGCATGCGCTTGAGATTGGTTTGCGCAATCGCAATGATATTTCCCGCCGCCATCGACAGTACGGCGACGATGATGATCATGGTCTGCCACTGCGAGTGCAGGTCACCAAGTCCGTCTACCAGCAGCCGCATCAGCATCGCGAATGCCGCGATCTTGGGCGCGGTGCCGATGAACAGCGTCACGGAGGTTGGCGCGCCGTGGTAAACGTCCGGCACCCACATGTGAAACGGCACTGCACCGAGCTTGAATAAAATTCCGACCAGCACGAAGACTAGGGCAAAAACCAGAACGATGGAGTGCTCAGCGGGGGTGGCGATGCTCGTGCTGATATGGCTGCTGATGTTTCCGATGTCGAGACTGCCAGTGACGCCGTACAGCATGGAGAGCCCGTACAGTAGAATGCCGGAGGCGAGCGCGCCCAGCACGAAATACTTCATCGCGGCCTCGGAGGCGCTGACCGAGTCGCGTCGTAGCGCCACCAGGGTGTAGAGCGACAGTGAGAGCAGCTCCAGCCCGAGGTAGATCGTGAGCAGGCTGTGTGCCGAGACCAGCACCATCATGCCGAGCACCGCGAACAGGATCAGCACGAAATATTCGCCCTGGTAAAGCTGGCGCGTACGCAGGTAGTTGTGCGAGTAGACGAGTACCACGAAGGTGATGAGGTAGATAAACAGCTTCAGCACCACCGCCATGCTGTCGTTGATGAAGGTGCCGCTGAAGGTGAGCACCGGTTCGGCGGTGTCGAGGTTGGCAGTGAGCACAGCCGCCGCTATCAACGTGATCAGCGACAACAGATAGGTCACCACGCGCGTGTGCTCGGTCAGGAACAGGTCGACGATCAGTATGATGCAGGCCATGCTGAGCACGAATATCTCGGGCATGGCGGGGGCGAAATTGGGTAGTGTGAAATCCATGGCTAGCGCGCCCTCACAGTTTCGATTGCATGATGTGTTGCAGCAGATGCTGTACCGAGGGATGCATGATATCCAGTACCGGCGCAGGCCAGAGACCGAGGCCCAGCACGGCGACGGCAAGCACGCCCAGTACCAGCGCCTCGCGTGCATTCATGTCCTTGAGGCTCGCGACGCCGTCATTGGCCACCGCACCGAAGATGACGCGCTTCACCATCCACAGGGTGTAGGCAGCACCCAGTATCAGCGTAGTCCCGGCGAGCAGCGCAAGCCAGAAATTTGCCTTGAAGGTGCTGAGGATCACCATGAATTCGCCCACGAAGCCAGAGGTGCCGGGCAGGCCGGAGTTGGCAAGCGCGAACAACACCATGAGCGCGGCGAAGGCCGGCATGGTGTTGGCTACGCCGCCATAGGCGCTGATCTCGCGGCTGTGCAGGCGGTCATACAGCACGCCCACGCACAGGAACAGCGCGCTGGAGACAAAACCGTGCGAGATCATTTGCACCAGGCCGCCCTCCAGCCCCATCGCGGCGCCGTGCGTGGAGCCGGTCTGCTCGAAAATCATGAAGACGATAAAAAAGCCCAGCGTGACGAAGCCCATGTGCGAGATGGACGAGTACGCAATGAGCTTTTTCATATCCGTCTGCACCAGCGCGACGAAGCCGATGTACACCACTGCGATCAGCGACAGCATAATCATGAGCCAGTCGAGCTCGTGGCTCGCATCCGGCGTGATCGGCAGGCTGAAGCGCAGAAAACCGTACGCGCCCATCTTCAACATGATGGCGGCAAGGATGACGGAGCCGCCGGTGGGCGCCTCGACGTGTGCGTCTGGGAGCCATGTATGCACCGGCCACATCGGCACCTTGACGGCAAATGCAACCAGGAAGGCGATGAAGATGAGTACCTGAGCCGTCATGCCGATTTTGAGCTGGTGGAGGTCGAGGATCGCAAAGCTGCCTGCCGCGAAATACAGATACAGAAACGCGACCAGCATCAGCACCGAGCCGAGGAAGGTATACAGAAAGAATTTTACCGCCGCATACACACGGTGCGGCCCACCCCAAATGCCGATAATGAGGAACATCGGGATCAGCATGCCTTCCCAGAATACGTAGAACAGAATGGCATCGAGCGCGGAAAACACACCGATCATCAGCCCTTCCATGATGAGGAAGGCCGCCATGTACTGTGCCAGCTTGTAGCGGATCACCTCCCAGCCGGCGATGACTACCAGCACGGTGGTGAAGCTGGTAAGCAGTATCAGCGGCAGGCTGATGCCGTCGATGCCCAGGTGGTAGTTGATATCAAAGGCCTGTATCCACTCCATCTTCTCTGCGAACTGCATGTGATACGTCTTATGATTAAAATGCGTGTACAGCAGGATCGTGCAAAGAAATGTAAGCAGCGAAACGATCAATGCCAGCATGCGGGTATGCTGCACGCGCTGTTCGCTTGCGGTGGCGAGCATCAGCAGGCCGCCGACGATGGGCAGCCAGATCGCAAGACTTAATAGAGGGAAATCAGCCGGCATGGGAATATTCTTATTGACTGAGCAGAGGCCAGCCGAGCATCAGCACGAGCCCGATGATAATGGCAAAGGCGTAATGATACAGGTAGCCAGTCTGTACGTGGCGCACGACGGATGAAAACCATCCTATGCCGCGCGCGGTACCGTTCACCATCACGCCATCCACCACAGTGACATCACCTACCTGCCACAGCAGGCGCCCGAAGCGCCGTCCGCCGCCGGCGAAGACGGTGTCGTTGAAATCATCGAATCCATATTTATTACACAGGATCCGGTAGAGTGTAGCGCAGCGGCTCATCACGACAGCGGGAATTTCGGGGTGTTTGATGTAACACCACCAGGCCGTTGCGATGCCCGCAAACGCCAACCACACCGGCGGCTCTATCAGTCCATGCAATACAAAGCCCATCACACCTTGATATTCGCGGCCCATATGAGCGAGCACATCATGTTGGGGCAGGACAAATATGGCCTTGCCGAAGAAGTCATGAAACAGCATGGGGCCGGCGTGAATCGCGCCCATAATCACTGAGGGAATGGCGAGCGCGATCAGCGGGACGGTCACTACCCACGGGCTTTCATGCAGATGTTTGCGTGTATGCGCATCCACGCGCGACTCGCCGTGGAAGACCAGAAACAGCAAGCGGAAACTGTACAGTGCGGTGACGAAAACACCGATCATCACAGCGGCATAGGCCATGCCGGCACCGGGCAGCGTGGACTCGTAGACTGCCTCGATGATGGCATCCTTGGAGAAAAAGCCGGAGAAGCCGGGGAAGCCGATCAGGGCCAGCGTACCGATCAGGAAGGTCCAGTAGGTAATCGGCAGATGATTTTTCAGCGCGCCCATCTTGCGTATATCCTGCTCGTGATGCAGCGCGATGATCACCGAGCCTGCGGCGAGGAACAGGAGTGCCTTGAAGAAGGCATGCGTCATGAGATGGAAGATGGCGCCGGCGTAGGCCGAGGCGCCCAGCGCCACCGTCATATAGCCCAGTTGCGACAGGGTGGAATAAGCCACCACGCGTTTGATGTCGTTCTGGACAATGCCGAGCAAGCCCATGGACAGCGCGGTGACCGCGCCGATCAGCATCATAAAACTCAGTGCGGTTTCGGAGAGCTCAAACAACGGCGACATGCGCGCGACCATGAAGATACCCGCCGTGACCATGGTCGCCGCGTGTATCAGGGCCGAAATCGGAGTAGGGCCTTCCATGGAGTCCGGTAGCCACACGTGCAGCGGTACCTGCGCCGACTTACCCATGGCACCGATGAACAGCAGGATGCAGATCACCGTCATCAACGACCATTCGTAGCCGGGAATAAACGTGACTGTTTCGTGCGCAAGATGCGGTGCCATTTTGAATATCTGCGCGTAATCGAGCGTGTTGAAGTGCATCAGTATGACGGCGATGCCGAGCAGGAAGCCGAGGTCGCCCACGCGGTTGACCAGAAACGCCTTGAGGTTGGCATAGATCGCGGATTCGCGCTGGAACCAGAAGCCGATCAGCAGGTAGGACACCAGACCCACCGCCTCCCAGCCGAAGAACAGTTGCAGGAAATTGTTGGACATCACCAGCATCAGCATGGAGAAGGTGAACAGCGCGATGTAGCTGAAAAAGCGCTGGTAGCCGGGGTCATCATGCATGTAGCCGATGGTGTAGATATGCACCATCAGCGAGACGAAGGTTACGACCACGATCATCAGTGCGGTCAGTTGATCGACCAGAAAGCCGATCTCGAATTTGATACCGTCGCTTACCATCCAGGTGTAGATGGCGCCGTTAAACGGTGCCGCGCCGTCGATGATGATCTGCTTGAAGACCAGCAGCGATAGCGCAAAGGAAACCGCCACACCGGCGATGGTGACCCAGTGTGATCCGCTGCGTCCGATATACCTGCCGAACAGGCCTGCGAGAACGGCCCCGAACAGGGGCGCAAGCACGATGCCGAGATAAACCTGCTCCATCCCCTACCCCTTCAGGCTGCCCATGTCTTCGACATTGATCGCGCGCCGGTTGCGGAACAGCACCACCAGTATCGCGAGGCCGATGGCCGACTCCGCGGCGGCCACGGTCAATATGAAGAAGACGAAAATTTGTCCGGCGTCATCGCCGAGGTAATGCGAAAAGGCAACAAAGTTCATGTTGACCGCGAGCAGCATGAGTTCGATGGCCATCAGCAGGATAATCACATTCTTGCGGTTGAGAAAAATGCCCGCCATGCTGAGGCAAAACAGGATTGCGCTCAGCACTAGAAAATCCGACAAGGCGATCATGCGCCACCCCTCTTCTTCTCCGAGGGCATTTTGATGATGCGTACGCGATCCTTGCTCCGCACTAATACCTGCTGCGACGGATCCTGATACTTTGTCTGTGGCCTGCGGCGCAGGGTAAGCGCGATGGCGCCGATGATAGCGACCAGCAGGATCACACCGGCGATTTCGAACGGGTACACGTATACGGTGTACAGCACGTTACCCAGCGCCTGCGTATTGCTGTAGCCCGCAGTATGCGGCACAGGCGCGGCGACAGAGTCGAGGCCGAAATGTTCAGGCCCGACCACCAGCGCCATCTCGATGAGAATCAGTGTGGCAATCAGGGCGCCCACGGGAAGGTAACTGGTAAATCCCTCGCGCAGCACGGTGAGGTTGATGTCCAGCATCATTACCACAAACAGGAACAGCACCATCACCGCACCGACATACACCAGCACCAGGATGAGGGCGAGGAATTCGGCCTCGAGCAACAGCCACAGCGCCGCACTGGTGAAGAATGCGAGCACCAGAAACAGCGCTGCATGCACCGGGTTGCGCACCGTGATCACCATCAGCGCGGAGAGCACCAGGATGGCGGAGAAGATATAAAAAATGATGTGTTCCATGTCAATCCGGGATCGGTTATAACGCGCTAGCGATAGCGCGCGTCGCTGGCGCGATCAGCTGCAATCTGTTTTTCGTTGCGGTCGCCGATCTCCATCAGTTTGTCCTTGGTGATGATGTTGTCACCGCGTTGCTCGAAATGATACTCGAAGATGCGCGTCTCCACGATGGCATCCACCGGACAGGACTCCTCGCAGAAGCCGCAGTAGATGCACTTGAACAGGTCAATATCGTAGCGCGTGGTGCGGCGTGTACCGTCGGCGCGCTGTTCCGACTCAATCGTGATACAGGCCGCCGGACAGACCGCCTCACACAGTTTGCAGGCGATGCAGCGCTCTTCCCCATTAGGGTAGCGGCGCAGCGCGTGCAGACCACGAAAGCGCGGCGACATCGGCGTCTTCTCCTCCGGATACTGCACGGTGATCTTTTTGGCGAACAGATAGCCGCCGGTCAGTTTGAGCCCTTTCAGAAGTTCCCACAGGAACAGGCTCTTGATGTAATTGATAATGGTCTTCATGGTGCTCAGTCAAACCACCATGGCAGTTTATAAAGCACGGCGACACCCACCACCAGCAACCATACGATAGTGATGGGAATGAACACCTTCCAGCCTAGGCGCATGATCTGGTCGTAACGATAGCGCGGGAAGGTGGCGCGGAACCATAAAAACAGAAACAGCAGCACGGAGATTTTCAGCAGCAACCAGATGATGCCAGGTACCCAGGCAAACAGCCCCTGAAGCAGGGGAATGCCCTGAAACGGCGACAGCCAACCGCCCAAAAACATCAGCGCGGCCAGCGCTGAAACCAGAATCATGTTGGCATATTCGGCGAGAAAGAACACCGCGAAGGTCATGCCGGAGTACTCGACATGAAATCCGGCCACGATTTCCGACTCGCCCTCGGCGACGTCGAACGGTGCGCGGTTGGTTTCCGCCACGCCGGCAATGAAGTAAATCAGGAACAACGGCAGCAGCGGCAACCAGAACCAGTGCGCCAGGCTCCCCGATTGCGCGCGTACGATGTCGCCCAGATTGAGGCTGCCTGCCGCGATCAATACCCCGACGAGCGCGAAGCCCATGGCGATTTCGTAAGACACGATCTGTGCCGCACAGCGCATCGCACCCAGAAACGCATATTTTGAATTGGAGGCCCAGCCCGCAATGATGACGCCGTATACGCCCATCGAGGTGACTGCCATGATGTACAATAGCCCCGCGTTAATGTCGGAGAGCACCAGTGTGTCGTCGAACGGTATCACCGCCCAGGCGATGAGTGCGGGCACAAGCGACAAGATCGGCCCGATGATGAACAGTGCGCGGCTGGCACCGGAGGGAATAATCACCTCCTTCATGAGGAGCTTGATGCCGTCGGCGATGGGCTGTAGCCAACCGCGCGGGCCCACGCGATTGGGCCCGATGCGCGCCTGAATGTAGCCAATCACCTTGCGCTCAGCCAGCGTGAGGTAGGCCACCGCAAGTGACAAGGGCAACACAATCGCCAGAATCTGGATCACGATTTGCAGCGTGACAGGTACTGTGGTCCAGAATGTGCTCAGCATATCCATGGCGTGCTATACCCGCGCCAGTTCGATGGCGCCAAACGCAGCGCCGAGCGTGGCGCTCCCGGCAAGGCCCGCGGGGATCATCACACAGCCGTCGGGTACGCGCTCGTCGATCACGACCGTAAGCCGTGCCCGCGCCTCACCTTGTGCAGCCTGCACCTCCTGTCCTGCGACGATAGCAAGTTGCGCGGCAACACGCCTGTTGACGTACGCCGCCGCTGTCTGCGCTTCTTGCGTCTGTTGCAGGGCGCTGGCGCGACGCACCAGTGCATCGACGGCATAGATCGGCACCTCACCGATACGCATCAGCGTGGAGTCCGCCGCCGGCAGCCGTCGCGCCGGCACTTCAGCACTGCGCTCATTCTTCGATGACATGTTATCGACTGCGCGCTTGAGTTCGTCACGCATCTCGTGGCTGGTCACGTAATCGAAACCGGGCGCGTCAAACAGGTTACCCAGTACGCGCAGCACCTTCCATGCGGGCCGCGCCTCATCGAGTGGATTCACGGCGGCCTCGAAGCTCTGCCAGCGCCCCTCGGCGTTGACAAACGTGCCCGCTGTTTCGGTGAACGGGACGACGGGCAGCATGACATCGGCATAGCCCTCCATCGCAGCACTTCTGAATGCCGTCAATGTCACCACGAAGTCGGCATCGGCAACGGCGCTCAGCGCGCGCGCGGGATTGGCGCAATCGTATTCCGGCTCCACACCCATGAGGAGGTAGGCCTTGAGTTTTGCATCCAGCATGGCCTGAGCGTCGAGGCCGGCTTGCGCGACACGTGCACCGGCGGCTCCTCGATGCGGCAGCATGCCCGCGAGCCACGCCCCTGCGCTGTTGGCGGCTTCAGGCAGCACACCCAGTGTGGTCTGGCTCAGTTGCGCGGCCCACTGCGCCAGTATATGCAGTAAGGCGAAGTGAGGGTGGGTAACAGCGAGATTGCCAAGCAGCACTGCGCCTTTATCCGCACCCTTGAGATGCTCTGCGATGGCGCGGTGCGTGGCGTCGATGTGGACATCGGCAAGCAGCGCTGCAATGGCTGGGTCAGGCGCGGCGTTCCCTTGCAGCAACTCTTTCACGACACCGGCAAGCGCATGAACCATGCCCGCAGGGCTCGCAACGATCTTCTCCGCCACCGGGAAGTTCATGTCGTAGTTGAGCGGATTGAGCAGCATGAGGTGCGCACCGTTCAGCGCGGCCTTGCGCAGGCGATGCGCCGCAATTGGCTGTTCCTTGCGCACATTGGAGCCAATCAGCAACGCCGCATCGAGCTGCTCAAGGTCAGCGATGGCGTGGTTGAGGGCGGGAAACCCGGGCGCATCTGCCTGACCGCTGAAATCGGTCTGGCGCAGGCGATGATCGATATTATTGCAGCCGAGACCACGCATCAGCTTCTGCAGCAGGTACATCTCTTCCAGCGTAGCCGTGGGACTGGCCAGCGCACCCAGCTGCGCTGCGCCGTGCGCGGCGACAACCTGCTTCAGTCCTTGCACTACGGTTTCCAGCGCCGTGCTCCAGTCCGTTGCGTGCCAAGCGCCGTTTTGTTTAATCATCGGTACGCGCAGGCGGTCAGTGCTGCTCAACCCCTGATAACTGTAACGATCACGGTCGGAAATCCAGGTTTCATTGATCTCTTCGTTTTCGCGCGGGATAACTCGTATCACCTGATTGCCGCGCACATGCACATAGAGATTGGAGCCAATGGAGTCGTGCGGGGCAATGCTGGCACGCTGCGCCATTTCCCACGCACGCGCAACGTAGCGTGACGGCTTGGCGGTGAGCGCACCCACCGGGCACAGGTCAATGATATTGCCCGACATCTCTGACTTCAGGCTTTTCTCGATGTAGGTGCCAATCTCCATGTGCTCGCCGCGCCCCGTCGCACCGAGCTCCATCAGACCGGCAATCTCCTGCCCGAAACGCACGCAGCGCGTGCAGTGGATGCAGCGTGTCATGTCGGTGCTGATGAGCGGGCCGATGTCCTTGTCCTGCACGACGCGCTTCTTTTCCTGATAGCGCGCGACATCGCGCCCGTAACCCATCGCAAGCTCCTGCAGCTCGCACTCGCCGCCCTGGTCGCAGATCGGACAGTCCAGCGGATGATTGATGAGCAGAAACTCCATCACGCCCTTTTGCGCCATGAGCGCCTTGGGCGAATGGGTGAGTATCTTCATGCCGTCGGTGACGGGCGTGGCGCAGGCCGGCAGAGGCTTCACCGCCTTGTCGATGTCCACCAGACACATACGGCAGTTGGCCGTGATGGAAAGTTTTTTGTGATAACAGAAACGCGGGATCGGGATGCCGGCCTCGTCTGCGGCCTCGATTACCATCATGCCGTCGCGCACCTGAAGCGGCTTGCCGTTGATTTCTATGGTTACCATGCGTTCACGGCTCAGTGTGTGCCCGGCAGACAGGCGCGATGTTCAATGTGGTACTGAAATTCATCACGGAAATGTTCGATGAAACTCTTCACCGGTAGCGCGGCGGCATCTCCCAGCGCGCAGATGGTGCGGCCTTCGATCTTGTTGGCCACATCCACCAGCATGTCGAGGTCTTCCATTTTGCCTGTCCCATGCTCAATACGGTGAATTACACGTGACAGCCAGCCGGTACCCTCGCGGCAGGGTGTGCACTGGCCACACGATTCTTCATAGTAAAAATGAGAAATACGCGCCAGCGCCCGTACCATGCAAGTCGTTTCGTCCATCACGATCACTGAGCCCGCCCCCAGCATGGAGCCAGCCTTGGCAAGTGCGTCGTAATCCATATTGGTGTTCATGATGATGTCAGCGGGCAGCACCGGCACCGAGGAGCCACCCGGAATCACAGCCTTCAATTTACGCCCCTGCCACATACCGCCGGCCATCTCCAGCAGCTTGGCGAACGGCGTGCCGAGCGGTACTTCGTAATTGCCCGGCTTGTTCACATGACCGGACACGGAAAATATCTTCGGCCCGCCGTTATTGGGCTTGCCGATGCTGAGGAACCATTCCCCGCCCTTCAGCATAATCAGGGGTATCGAGGCCAGCGATTCGGTGTTGTTGATGATAGTGGGCCGTCCGTACAAACCATAGCTGGCCGGAAACGGCGGCTTAAACCTTGGCAATGCCTTTTTGCCCTCTATCGTCTCCAGCATCGCGGTTTCTTCACCGGAGATATAGGCCCCGGCGCCCAAAGTGCTGTGCAGCTCAAAATTAATGCCTGACCCCATGATGTTCTGGCCGATGAATCCTGCGGCGCGGGCCTCGGCCAAGGCAGCATCAAAACGCTCGCAGGGCAACCCGCCAAATTCACCACGCATGAAGTTGTAGCCGATCGTAGCGCCGATGGTATAGGCGGCGATGGCCATGCCTTCGATGAGCGCGTGAGGGTTGTAGAGCAGGATATCGCGATCCTTGAAAGTGCCCGGTTCGGCCTCATCGGAATTGCATATCAGATATTTCTGCCCCGGGGCGTTGCGCGCCATGAAACTCCACTTCAGCCCGGTGGGAAAGCCAGCGCCGCCACGTCCGCGCAATGCGGATTTTTTCACCTCGCTGATGATTTCATCGGGTGGCGTGTGGTCACGCAGAATCTTTTTCAGCGCCTCATAGCCGCCCGTGCTCTGGTAGGTCTCCAGCGTCCAGGGCTGGTCGAGATGCAGATTTTGAAAACAGACTTCGTTTGCCATACGCCTATTCCAATGAGGCCAGAATCTCGTCCACCTTGTCCGGTGTCAGATTCTCGTAGTAGCGATTGCCTATCGCAAACATCGGCGCGCCGCCGCAGGCGGCCAGGCACTCAACTTCCTTGACAGTGAATTTTCCATCCGCCGTGGTCTCACCAGGGCGCACACCCAGCTTTTTTTCCAGATGGCGCACGATGCCGTCGGAGCCGCGCAGCATACAGGAAATGTTGGTGCACACCGATATCTTGTGGCGCCCCACCGGCTTCAGTTCGAACATGCTGTAAAACGTGGCCACTTCGTACACCGCGATGGTCGGGATGTCGAGATAGGCGGCCACGGCATCCATCAGATTGTTTGAGAGCCATCCGCCGCTTTCATCCTGCACGATGGTGAGCGCCGGAATCACCGCCGATATCTTTCTCCCCGGTGGATATTTTTCAATCCAGTGCTCGATCTTCGCCAGCGCTTCGACGGAAATCATGGCTGGTAACGTCAAGTCGGAGCCCTCCCTGCTGGCGGTCTTCATCAGCGATCTACCTCGCCGAATACGAGATCCTGCGAGCCGATGATGGCGACCACGTCCGCCAGCATGTGCCCGCGCACCATTTCATCCAGCGCCGCGACGTGAGCAAAACCTGGGGCGCGCACCTTGAGGCGATAGGGCTTGTTGGCGCCGTCCGAAACCAGATAGACGCCGAACTCGCCCTTGGGGGCCTCGACCGCCGCGTAGGCCTCGCCTTCCGGGATGCAGAAGCCTTCGGTAAACAGCTTGAAGTGATGAATCATAGACTCCATGTCGCCCTTCATCTGCGAACGCCTCGGCGGCGCGATCTTGTGGTCGTCGATCATCACTGCACCCGGATTTTCGCGCAGCCATGCAATGCATTGAATGATGATGCGGTTGGATTGGCGCATCTCCTCGATACGCACCAGATAGCGGTCGTAGCAGTCGCCGTTGACACCGATGGGGATGTCGAAGTCGAGCCGGTCATACACCTCGTACGGCTGCTTCTTGCGCAAGTCCCACGCGATACCGGAGCCGCGCAACATCGGGCCGGTAAAGCCGAGCTGTAGCGCGCGCTCCGGCGTCACCACGCCGATATCCACTGTGCGCTGCTTCCAGATACGGTTATCTGTGAGCAGGTTTTCATATTCATCGACATAGGCCGGGAAGCGCGCGGTGAAGTCTTCGATGAAGTCGAGCAGGGTGCCGTGGCGATTGCGATTGCGCAACGCGGTTTCTTTTTCGTTATGCCAGGGCGAGGACTGGTATTGCGGCATGGCGTCGGGAAGATCGCGGTATACGCCGCCCGGACGGTAGTAAGTAGCATGCAGGCGCGCGCCCGACACCGCTTCGTAGCAATCCATCAGGTCTTCGCGTTCGCGGAAGGCGTACAGAAACACCGTCATCGCGCCGATGTCGAGCGCGTGCGCACCGAGCCACAGCAGATGGTTGAGGACGCGCGTGATTTCATCGAACATCACGCGGATATACTGCGCGCGCAGCGGCGGTTCGATGCCGAGCAGCTTTTCCATGACGAGCACGTAGCCGTGCTCGTTGCACATCATGGACACATAGTCGAGTCGATCCATGTAGCCGATGGACTGATTGTAGGGTTTGCTCTCGACGAGCTTCTCGGTGCCGCGGTGCAGCAGGCCGATGTGCGGATCGGCACGCTGGATCACCTCGCCGTCCATTTCGAGCACCAGGCGCAGCACGCCGTGCGCCGACGGGTGCTGCGGGCCGAAGTTCATCGTGTAATTACGAATTTCCATCGCCGGTCGCTTTATCTTTCACTGTACCCACTGCATAGCGCTGATCGCGCCGGATCACGCGCGGTACCGTCACGCGCGGCTCGATGCTTACCGGCTCGTAGACCACGCGCTGCTTCTCGGCATCGTAACGCATCTCGACCTGGCCGATGAGCGGGAAATCCTTGCGCATGGGGTGGCCGATGAAGCCGTAGTCGGTGAGGATGCGCCGCAGGTCGGGATGGCCCTCGAACAGGATGCCGAACAGATCGAACGCCTCGCGCTCGAACCAGTTGGCGGAGGCCCAGATATCCACCACGGAGTCGAGCACAGGTTGGTCATCTGAGAGAAATACCTTGAGACGCAGCCGCTGGTTTTGTTGCACCGAGAGCAGATGATAGACGACCGCAAAGCGCGGGCCTTGCCAGTGCTGCTCCGGATATGTGGAAACCTCGATCACGTCCTCCGCGATGAGGCCGATCTCGCCGTGCGTGCCCTGACCATAGTGCAGATAATCGACGCCACACAGGTCCACGAGCTGCTCGAAGGCAAATTCAGGCTCGTCACGCAACGTGCGGCACACTGAGAGCAGGTGCGCACGCGGCAGATCAACAGTCACCTCGCCCTGCGCCGCGCGGCAAGCGCTGAGCTTGTCTGCGAAGCGCTGCTGGAGACGCGCAACCAGTGTCTGAACGGTATCAGGCATGGGGAAGAGGCACTCTGGGTCAGCGCGCGATGGTGTTGGTGCGTTTGATCTTGTTCTGTAGCTGGATGATGCCGTACAGAAGCGCTTCCGCGGTGGGCGGACAGCCGGGGACGTAAATATCCACCGGCACGATGCGGTCGCAGCCGCGCACCACCGCATAGGAATAATGGTAATAACCGCCGCCGTTGGCGCACGAGCCCATCGAGATCACCCAGCGCGGCTCGGACATCTGGTCATACACCTTGCGCAGCGCCGGGGCCATCTTGTTCACCAGCGTCCCGGCCACGATCATCACATCGGACTGGCGCGGGCTGGGACGGAATACCACGCCGAAGCGGTCCAGATCATAGCGCGACGCGCCGGCGTGCATCATCTCCACGGCGCAGCAGGCGAGCCCGAACGTCATCGGCCAGAGCGAACCGGTGCGCGCCCAGTTGATGACGGTATCGAGGTTGGTTGTCACCCAGCCTTTTTCGAGGACGCCCTCTAATGCCATGCCCTTACTCCCATTCGAGCGCGCCCTTCTTCCACTCGTAAATGAAGCCGATCACCAGGATGCCGAGAAACACCGCCATCGCCATAAAACCGAACAGGCCGATTTGCTTCAGCACCACGGCCCACGGAAACAGGAAGGCGATCTCAAGATCGAAGATGATAAACAGGATAGCGACCAGGTAATAGCGCACATCGAACTTCATGCGCGAGTCTTCAAAGGCCTCGAATCCGCACTCATACGGAGAGAGTTTTGCGCTGTCCGGGCGTTGCGGCGCCAACAGGTAACCGAGCCCGATGGGCAACACACCGAAGGCGATGCCCATGACGACGAAAATCAGAACAGGTAGATAATTTTCCAACATGAGTAGTGCGTGTTTACCCGACAACCGCCTCTGTTTTATGGGAAATCCACGCACCCTGAAGCGTGCTGCAATTCCCGACCGTCAAGCCTTTCTACTTTATTGGAATGGGAGGTTTAGTCAAGTCTTAATTTTTATTCTTGGGGTATTTTCAGGGCAGGAACTCTAATGATTGGTGCCGATGGCCGGACTCGAACCGGCACAGCTTGCGCCACAGCCACCTCAAGGCTGCGTGTCTACCAATTCCACCACATCGGCTAGAGGTTTTATTTAACTACTGGGGTACATCTGCGGGCGCAGGCGGGGTCTGTGCGGGTGTGCCGTTGATGGGCGCCTTGGGCAACAGAGTGGACGGCGCTGTAGCAGGCGCGATGATATCCGTCACACTTTTCTTCTCGATGTGCTGGCCGGAAAGATAGGCCAGCGCGAGGCTGATACTGAAAAACAGCGTCGCAAGCACCGCCGTGGCGCGCGTGAGAAACGACGCCGAGCCCTGGCTGCCGAACACTGTTTGCGATGCCCCGCTGCCAAAGGCGGCCCCGACATCCGCCCCCTTCCCCTGCTGGATCAGAATCAGCGCAACCAGGCTCACCGCCACCAGCACGTCTATTACCAATAAAGCCGTATACATTATTTACCCTGCCGCCTGACAAATCGCCAAAAATTCCACTGCATTCAGAGACGCACCGCCGATCAGACCACCGTCGATATCCGGCATCCTGAACAGCTCCGCCGCATTCGCGACCTTCACGCTGCCGCCATACAGTATTTGCAAACCGGCGCCTATTGTAGCATCGTGCCGCACCACGCGCTCGCGGATGAAGGCGTGCACCTGCTGCGCCTGTTCCGGGGTGGCGGTCTTGCCGGTGCCGATGGCCCATACCGGTTCATACGCGATCACCCCCTCCCTCAGTGCCGCCACGCCCGAGTGACTGAGCACGGCGTCCAGTTGACGCGCCACCACTGCTTCGGTCTGGCCACTCTCCCGCTCCGCCAGTAGCTCGCCGACGCATAAAATGGGGATCAGCCCGCTTTTAACAGCCAGTGCGTATTTCCGCTCCACCAGCGCATCGCCCTCACCATACAGCGCGCGGCGCTCGGAGTGGCCGACGATCACATAACGGCAGCCGAACTCAAGCAGCATGTCCGCCGAGATTTCGCCGGTATAGGCGCCGGCAGGCTGATCGCACAGATTTTGCGCCCCCCAGGCGATAGGCGTACCCGTGAGCAGCATTTCAATCTCAGGGAGAAATATGGCCGGCGGGCACACCGCCACCTGCGCCGTCTCGACCATAGCGATACCTTGCCTGATATCGGCTATCAGCGCTTTAACGCTCGCACGGGAGCCGTGCATCTTCCAGTTTCCGACGATCAGCTTTTGGCGCATGCCCGCTCCACTCTATGTCCAAGAGCCGCAAAGCTTAACGGGATGACAGGGAAAGATCAATTTGGAACTGTCAGATCAGCGCATGCAGGAACAAAGAAAGGAAAGACAAAGTGGACGCTACCCTTATTTGAGACATGCCCTGGTGGATCCTAACTCCAAGGGCACCCATGGTTGGGAAAAACCAAAACGAACGCGATACTCACCGAGCGATGACCTGGTTTCGTCCTGCCTGCTTTGCGCGATACATGCGGCTGTCTGCAGCTTCGATTACGGATTCATAGGTGTCTCCATCGGGACCGTACTGTGCAACACCGAGGCTCGCCGTGAACCATAGGTGAGTCCCGGCAAGCGTAACCACTTCACTTTCGATGAGCTGCCGTAGTCGTTCCGCCACTATCACGGCGCCTTCGAGCGGGGTGTCGGGCAGGAAAAGGGCAAACTCCTCACCGCCGATGCGTCCAACCCAATCGATTGGACGCAAAGTCCTTTTCAGCAGGGTGACAAATGCTCTGAGTACTTCGTCTCCCGCCCTATGACCATGGCGGTCATTGATCTGCTTGAAGTGATCGAGGTCGATCGTGACGAATGAAAGCGGTGCTCCGCTGCGTTTGACGCGTGCAACCTCCGCCCTTCCCCGGGCCTCAAATTCCCGACGATTTGCGCAGCCCGTGAGTGCATCTGTTGCAGCGAAAATTTCGAGCTCGTCGTGCGCGCGCTGCAATTTAACCTCGGCCTGCTGGCGTGCGGTGATGTCGGTCACCATCGCCACGAAACGCGGAGCCTGGTCCTCCAGGCGGACGAGCTGGAGAAAGATTTCCACCGGTATGTCATGTCCGTCCTTGTGGCGGTAGACGGTCTGGAAAGTAAGCGAAGGCAGCACATCCTCGATCAATGGCTGCAGCATTTGCTGGAATCGCTCCAAGGTAAACTCGGGTTTGATGTCCAACGCTGTCATTTGCATCAGATCGGTTTGGCTGTAGCCTACTTGCTGTATCGCGCCTTTGTTTACATAGGTGAAAAGCAGCGTATCCGAATCGAACATGAAGACACAGTCCAGCGTCTGGTCGAGCGTGTTTTTGAACTGGCGCAGATCGGCTTGCGCGGCGTGCAGCAGTGTATTCGCAGCACGCGTTGCCCGCTCCGAATCGACCAGCTTGCGCACCAGCGGCCTCACCAGAAAATGCAGTAGCAGTATGCCCATCAGCACCAGTGCCGCCAGCAATGGCGCGATGAACTTCAACGGCTTGATTGTTGGATGAAACAGTTCCGCCCGGTCGACCTTCAACACCATGCCGAGGCCAAGTAAGCCCACCGGCGCATAAGCCGCGACCACCTGCTGCCGCCGGTAATCCTTGGCTAAGATGACGCCGGTTCCCCCGTTCAGGGCATAGTTCATCGGCAACGGTTTACCCTCGATCACCCGGGCAATGCGCTGGAAGTCTTTTCCGGAAACCCTGCCCAGGAAACAGTCCATATTTTTTTCGTCGCCTGCCAGTGGCGCGCACACGGCGAATTCGCCGGTTTTCCCGACTGACGCTACATTTTTAAAGGTAAGGGTCAGATAGTATAAATGGGCTTCCGTCATGACCATGCCAACGCGGTGCCCCTGTTGATCGAGGACATCCTTACTGATCTGCAGAAGGAATTCTCCGTCCCACAACAGGAATGCGCGGTCTTTTGTTTTCAGGGGAGCGCGCAGATCATGCCGCTGGGAAAAATGCCCTGCGCGCGCCACTTCATGACCACTCGCATCGTAAATAGACAAGCCTCTAAAGTTGGCTGCCAGCAATGATTTGGCGAGCCCTTGCAGCTCGACCCGTCCGGTAGCATTGCCCGGTTTTGATATAAACAATTGCAGATTTTGAATGACGGAAGGGTGGCTGGACGCCACCTGTGCTTCGATTATTGCATGATGAATCTGCCTTTCAGTAAAATGTACGTCTTTTTGTAGCGATGCCTTAAGGCTTTCGCTGAGTACGGACTCCACCTGCTTCTGCATGACGACATAGACAGAGATACCCGTAGCCAGTGTTAATATCACCAGAGTAAATGCGCCAAGGATATCGATCCTATATTTTTCGAACGCTGGAAACATAATAATTCACTTTTCTGGAATTTCCATTATCGCTTCTGATGTGAAGCCTAAAATACCCGATTTTTACATTGGAACTGTCAGTTCAGCGCATGAGTCACTACGTCGGCGAGGTGTTTGACGAGTGCGTCAACCTGATGCGCGTCGGCACCCTCCACCATGACGCGCACCAGCGGCTCGGTGCCGGAGGGGCGCAGCAATACACGGCCTTTGCCGTTGAGTTGCACCTGCGCGTCCTGCACGGCGTCTTGCACGTCTTTGGATTTTGCAAGATCGAAACTGCGTGCGAGCTTTACGTTGATCATGCGTTGCGGATATTTGGTCATGCCTTTTTTCAATTCGTGCAGTGTGCGCCCCGATGTGTTCATGGCGGCGAGCACTTGGAGTGCGGCGACGATGCCGTCGCCGGTGCTGGTGCGGTCGAGACAGATGATGTGGCCGGAAGACTCACCGCCCAGAACCCAGCCGCCCTGTTGCAGCATCTCCAATACGTAACGGTCACCCACCGCAGCGCGCTTGAGATCGATGCCGATTTTTTTTAACGCCTGCTCCAGGCCGAGGTTGCTCATGAGCGTGCCGACCACGACGCTTGGCGGGTTGCCGCTCTCCTGGCGTGAGCAGGCAATGATGTAGAGCAATTCATCGCCGTCGACTATCTCGCCGGTGTGATCGACCATGATGAGACGGTCGCCGTCGCCGTCGAGGGCGATGCCGAGGTCGGCCTTGTGTTCGAGCACCGCCTTTTGCAGTGTCGCGGGATGCGTGGCGCCGCACTCGGTGTTGATGTTGAGGCCATTGGGCTGTACGCCGATGCGTATGACGTCGGCGCCCATCTCGTCGAACACATCCGGCGCCACGTGATAGGTTGCGCCGTGTGCACAATCCACCACGATTTTCATGCCCTTGAATTCCATCACCGCCGGTATGGTGCTCTTGCAGAATTCGATGTAGCGGCCCGCGGCGTCTTCCACGCGCTCGGCCTTGCCGAGCAGGGACGAGTTCACTGTTTGCATCGGCTGTTCGATCTCGGCCTCGATGGCGTGCTCGATGTCATCCGGCAGCTTGGTGCCCTGGGCGGAAAAGAATTTGATGCCGTTGTCGTAATACGGATTGTGCGAGGCGCTGATCACGATGCCCGCCTGCGCGTGCAGGGTGCGCGTAAGGTAGGCGATGGCGGGCGTGGGCATGGGGCCGGTCAAACAGACGTCCACCCCGGCGGCGGAGAGCCCGGCCTGCAGGGCCGACTCGAACATGTAGCCGGAGATGCGTGTGTCTTTGCCGATCAGCACCTTGGTCGCTCCCGGCGTCCTGCCTCCCGCGACACTAGCACATCCGTGTGCAGCGCCGCTGCCCTGCCCCAGCACGCGCCCCGCCGCCCAGCCGAGTTTGAGTATGAACTCGACGTTGATGGGATGCGTGCCGACACGACCGCGGATGCCGTCGGTGCCGAAATAGCGCTTTTCCATAATGCTCTCCGAATCAGGATACCCTTGGCGAAGCCAAGGTAAACGCCTTCCCCCTCGACGGGGGAAGGCTGGGATGGGGGTGATAACTATAGCGAGCTTATCCCTTTCACCCCCACCCTAACCCTCCCCCATCAAGGGGGAGGGGATAGTCTGTGTGAACTCCCCATCAAGGGGGAGGGAATATCTCGGTTTGTCGCAGTGCTGTGGCTATTCTAACGGCGTCAACGGTCGCACGCACGTCATGTGTGCGCACCAGCACTGCTCCTTTTAACACCGCCATCGTGGCGAGTGCAATACCGCCATAGAGACGCTCGCTGACCTCGTTACCCAGCAGCGCACCTATCATGGACTTGCGCGACAGGCCCACCAGCAGCGGCAGGTTCATCCCTGCAAACATATCAAGATGCTTGAGCAGGGTGAGATTGTGCGCGAGCGACTTGCCGAAACCGAAGCCCGGGTCGATGAGCAGGCGTTCGCGCGGAATGCCCGCTGCGACGCACTGCTGCACGCGTTCAGCCAGAAAATTGCGCACCTCACCCGCCACGTTATCGTAATGCGGCTGTTGCTGCATGGTGCGCGGCATGCCCTGCATGTGCATCAGGCAGACCGGCACACTGTAACGTCGGTTGATCTCAACCGCCGCCTGCAATGCGCCTTCGGCGCGCAGTGCGTACACGTCATTGATGAATGCCGCACCCGCCTCTACCGCGGCGCGCATCACCTCAGGTTTGCTGGTATCGATCGAAATAATGATGGGCAATTCCGCACGGATGGCCTTGATGACCGGCAGCACGCGGTCGAGTTCCTCCTGCACGGAGACAGGTGTTGCGCCGGGACGGGTGGATTCCCCACCCACATCGATGATCGCCGCGCCCTCCCCGGCCATCGCGCGCGCGCGTTGCAACGCGGCGGCCACGGACAAAAAATTACCCCCATCCGAAAAGGAGTCGGGGGTAATGTTGAGTATGCCCATAACACAGGGCTGAGCCAGGGAGAGCAGCTTGCCCCGGCAGTTCAGGGCGGGGGTGGCAGTAACCATGCTTGCAGACAAGTGGCGAGTGGCGAGGAAATCCCCCTCGCTAACGCTCGACCCCCTTTGAAAAGGGGGTGGCCGCAGGCGGGGGGATTTTTCAATGCTCACTCGCCGGTCTGCCGGTATTGCCCTCGGCCTTGCTTTCCTTGCCAGCGGGGGTGACGCCCGGACCGCTTTTCGGTGCAGAATCGCTGCTGTCCTGCGGCGGACGCGCCGGCTTGCCGGCCATGATGTCGTCGATCTGCAGGCTGTCGATCGTTTCGTATTTCATCAGCGTGTCGGCCATGGCGTGCAGCTTGTCGATGTTGGCCTCGAGCAACTGTTTCGCCTGCTTGTAGTTGCGATCCACGATCATGCGTATCTCTTCGTCGATCACGTGCGCGGTTTCGTCGGACACCATTTTGTGGCGCGACACGCTGTGGCCGAGAAATACCTCGCCCTCGTCTTCGCTGTAGGTGAGCGGACCCAGCCGCTCGGACAAGCCCCACTTGGTAACCATGTTGCGCGCGATCTCGGTGATGCGCTGGATGTCGTTACTCGCACCGGTAGTGACCTTTTCCGGCCCGAAGATAATCTCCTCCGCGACACGCCCGCCGAACATGCTGCATATCTGGTTCTCCAGACGCTGCTTGCTGTAGCTGTAACGATCCTGCTCCGGCAGGAACATGGTCACGCCGAGCGCACGTCCGCGCGGGATGATGCTCACCTTGTAGACCGGATCGTGCGCCGGCATCAAACGGCCGACGATGGCGTGCCCCGCCTCGTGATAGGCGGTGAGTTTCTTTTCCTCCTCGCTCATCACCATGGAGCGGCGCTCGGCGCCCATCATGATTTTGTCCTTGGCCTTTTCAAAGTGCTCCATGCCCACCACGCGCCAGTTTTCGCGCGCGGCGAACAGCGCCGCCTCGTTCACCAGGTTGGCGAGATCGGCACCGGAAAATCCGGGCGTGCCGCGCGCAATCACGCTGGCGTCGACGTTGTCGCCCAGCGGCACCTTGCGCATGTGGACCTTGAGGATTTGCTCGCGACCGCGCACATCGGGCAACGGCACCACCACCTGACGGTCGAAGCGGCCCGGGCGCAACAGTGCCGGATCGAGCACGTCGGGACGGTTGGTGGCGGCGATGACGATCACGCCCTCGTTGCCCTCGAAGCCGTCCATCTCCACCAGCAACTGGTTGAGGGTCTGCTCGCGCTCGTCGTGTCCGCCGCCGAGGCCCGCGCCACGATGACGGCCCACGGCGTCGATCTCGTCGATGAAGATGATGCACGGCGCGTGCTTCTTCGCCTGCTCGAACATGTCGCGCACGCGCGAGGCGCCGACGCCGACGAACATCTCCACGAAGTCGGAGCCGGAAATGGCGAAGAACGGCACCTTGGCCTCGCCGGCAATGGCCTTGGCGAGCAGCGTCTTGCCCGTGCCGGGCGAGCCGACCATGAGCACGCCGCGCGGAATCTTGCCGCCCAATTTCTGGAATTTGCCCGGGTCGCGCAGGAATTCGACCAGCTCAGCGACCTCCTCCTTGGCCTCTTCCACGCCCGCGACATCGGCGAACGTGACCTTGATCTGATCTTCACCGACCATGCGCGCGCGGCTCTTGCCAAACGACATCGCACCGCGTCCGCCCGCGCCGCCCTGCATCTGGCGCATGAAGAAAATCCACACGCCGATCAGAAGCAGCATCGGGAACCAGGAGATGAACAACTGCATCAGCAGACCCTGCTGTTCCGGCGGACGCGCATCGATATTGACGCTGTTGTTGAGCAGGTCGCCGATCAGCCCCGGATCGCCCGGGCTGTAGGTAGTGAAGGTCTCGCCGTTCTGCATCACACCGCGGATGGTGCGGTCCTCGATGCTGACCTTTTGCACGCGGCCTTCCTTGACGTCGGCGATAAACTGCGAGTATTCAAGCTGGCGGGCCGCGGTCTGGCGCGGGCCGAAGTTATTGAACACCATCATCAGCACAATGGCGATGACTATCCACAGAATCAGGTTTTTTGCTATATCATTCAACGGTGCGGCCTCTGTACTGGATGTACTTGGATTGAAACTAGGTTATCACAAATCATGTGTGCCCGACATTAGACTGCCCCAGCCGTAATAGTTTAGGAATCTCTGGTTTATTCAGAGTATAGTGGACCCATCCGTCAAGACAGAAATCAGTCTAGTTTAAGCTGGTCTGTCCGTCCTTCTCGCA
>JAQBXX010000025.1 GCA_027624315.1 Pseudomonadota bacterium | reverse complement strand
ACTCCTCTTGGGTTATCATAAACCCCATTCCGAGTGTCCGTTAAATCAGGGTAAGCCTAACTTGACCCCCTTTATAAAGGGGGTGGCCGTGGGCTTGTCGAACGGCCGGGGGATTTAGCTGGTCGGATCCGCTGCGCTTGATCCGACCTACTCAAGCAGAGATTCCTTAAAACGTCCCGCCGTTCCAACCCCAGAGTGAGCCCTTGGCGTTGGCAAATTCGATATAGACGCGCTCCTTTTTTACCCCGGTTTCCTGCTCCATGAGTTCGCACAGCGCCTTCGACAGCGCTGCGGTCTTGGCCTCCGGTAGCCCGATACTTTTGAGTTCAAGGTAGGCGAGCGGGGCGTCGCTTCCCGCAAACAGCATCGGCATCGGCGGCTCCAGCGCCACCATCACATAGTCTTCCGGCTTACCGAGCAGGCTTGCCACCGCGCGTGAGGCCTTGGCGAGCAGCGTCTTGGTGGCCTCGGCAGTTAGCGGTGTATTGGTCTGTATCTTGAGATAGGGCATCGCATCTCCTGAAGATTTGTAAGGTTAACGGGTGATTTTACTGCGTCATCCCGGCTTTTATAGTTCCATCCGGTCACTTTATCGTTTATTCTAAACGGCTTACGAATATATTCATAAACAATCACGCGGAGTAATGGTTTTGGAACTGACTGGCGCAGAAATCCTGATGAGTGCGTTGAAGGACGAGGGCGTCGAATACGTCTTCGGCTATCCCGGCGGCGCGGTGTTGCACATCTACGATGCGCTCTATAAGCAGGAAGACGTGAAACATATCCTGGTGCGCCACGAGCAGGGTGCGACGCACGCCGCCGACGGCTACGCGCGCTCCACCGGCAGGCCGGGCGTGGTGCTTGTCACCTCCGGTCCCGGCGCGACCAACGCCGTCACCGGCATCGCCACGGCCTACATGGACTCCATTCCGATGGTCATCATCACCGGACAGGTGCATACGTGGGCCATCGGCAGCGACGCCTTCCAGGAAGTGGACTCCGTCGGCATCACGCGCCCGTGCGTGAAGCATAATTTTCTGGTCAAGGATGTGAAAGACCTCGCGACCACGATCAAGAAGGCGTTTTATATTGCGACCACCGGCCGCCCCGGCCCGGTGGTGGTGGACGTGCCCAAAGATGTGACGGCCAATAAGGCCGAGTACGCCTACCCCAAAAAGGTCGCGCTGCGTTCGTACAAGCCCGTGGTCGAGGGGCATCCGGGCCAGATCAAGAAGGCGGTGGAGCTGATTCTCGCCGCCAAGCGCCCGATGATTTACAGCGGCGGCGGCGTGATTCTGGGTGAGGCGTCCAAGTCGCTCACCGAGTTCGTGCGTCTGCTGGGCTATCCTATCACTCAAACGCTGATGGGTCTTGGCGCGTATCCCGCTACCGACAAACAGTCGCTCGGCATGCTCGGCATGCACGGCACTTATGAATCCAACATGGCGATGCACGAGTGCGACATGCTGCTCGCCATCGGTGCGCGCTTCGATGACCGCGTGGTGGGCAAAGCGGAGCTGTTCTCGCCCGGCTCGAAGAAGATACACGTCGACATCGATCCGTCGTCAATCTCGAAGAGCGTGCGCGTGGACGTGCCTATCGTGGGTTCGGTGGGTAATGTGCTGGATGAAATGATCAAGCTCATCAAGGCGGCCAGAAAGCAGCCCGACAAGGCCGCGCTGGCGGCGTGGTGGAAGCAGATCGACCAATGGCGCGCGAAGGATTGTCTGCGTTATGACCACAAAAGCAAGCTCATCAAGCCTCAGTTCGTGCTGGAAAAGCTGTATCAGCACACCAAGGGCGAGGCCTTTGTCACCTCCGACGTGGGCCAGCACCAGATGTGGGCCGCGCAGTTTTACAAGTTCGACAAGCCGCGCCGCTGGATCAACTCCGGCGGCCTCGGCACCATGGGTTTCGGGCTACCGGCGGCGATGGGCGTGCAGTTGGCGCACCCCAAGTCCACGGTCGCCTGCGTGACGGGCGAGGCGAGCATCATGATGTGCATACAGGAACTGTCCACTTGCAAGCAGTATGGCCTGCCGCTCAAGATCATCAACCTCAACAACCGCTACATGGGCATGGTGCGGCAATGGCAGGAGTTCTTCTACAAGGGCCGCTACTCGCATTCCTATATGGATGCGCTGCCGGATTTCGTCAAGCTGGCGGAGAGCTTCGGCCACGTCGGCATGAAGATCGAAAAGCCCGGCGACGTCGAGCCTGCGCTGAAAGAGGCGCTGAAATTGAAAGACCGGCTGGTGTTCATGGACTTCATCACCGACCAGACCGAAAATGTGTATCCGATGATTCAGGCGGGCAAGGGGCATCATGAGATGCATCTTTCGCCGGAGCGTGAGTTAGCATGAATAATATGCGTCACATCATCTCGATTCTGATGGAGAACGAATCCGGCGCGTTGTCGCGTGTCGCCGGTCTGTTTTCCGCGCGCGGCTACAACATCGAGTCACTCACGGTGGCGCCCACCGAAGACCCGTCGTTGTCACGCATGACGTTGGTGACGAACGGGACCGACGACATCGTCGAGCAGATCACCAAACAGTTGAATAAGCTGATTGACGTGGTGAAGCTGCTCGATCTTACCGAAGGCCCGCACATCGAACGCGAGATGATGCTGATCAAGGTAAAGGCGACGGGCGAGGCACGCGAAGAGATCAAGCGTCTGGCGGACATCTTCCGTGGCCACATCATCGATGTCACGGGTACGAGCTACGTAATCGAGCTCACCGGCACCGGCGAAAAGATTGACGGCTTCATCCAGTCGCTCGACGGCAAGAGCATTATGGAGGTCGTGCGCTCCGGAGTGTCGGGGATTGCGCGCGGCGCAAAGAGTTTGAAGGTTTAGTTGTTTACACTAAAATCCCAACGCAAAGACGCAAAGACGCGAAGACGCAAAGATTTTTTATTAGCTTAGAGTTCTGTATTTCTTTGCGTCTTTGCGTTGAGTGGTTTGTAGAATAGTTAGATTATTTTAGACAGAGGATAGAAATGAATATTTATTACGACAAAGACGCCGACCTTTCCATCATCAAAGGCAAAAAGGTCGCTATCATCGGCTACGGTTCGCAGGGTCATGCCCACGCCAACAATTTGCAGGATTCCGGCGTGGATGTGGTGGTGGGCCTGCGGACGGGTTCCGCGTCCGAGGCCAAGGCGCAGAAGGCCAAGCTCAAGGTGAAGGATGTTTCTGAAGCCGTGAAAAGCGCCGACGTGGTGATGATCCTCGCGCCGGATGAGCATCAGGCCAAGCTCTACCGCGACACCATCGAGCCCAACATCCAGAAGGGTGCGGCGCTCGCCTTCGCGCACGGCTTCAACATTCACTTCGGCCAGATCGAGCCGCGTGCCGATCTCGACGTCATCATGATCGCGCCCAAAGGCCCGGGCCACTTGGTGCGTTCCACTTATACGCAGGGCGGAGGCGTGCCGAGCCTCATCGCCGTGCATCAGGATGCCAGCGGCAAGGCTAAGGCCATCGCCCTGTCCTATGCCAGCGCCAATGGCGGCGGCCGTGCGGGCGTCATCGAAACCAACTTCCGCGAAGAGACCGAGACCGACCTGTTCGGCGAGCAGGCGGTGCTGTGCGGCGGTGCAACCGCGCTGGTGCAGGCCGGCTTTGAAACCCTGGTCGAGGCCGGTTACGCGCCGGAGATGGCCTACTTCGAGTGTCTGCACGAATTGAAGCTGATCGTGGACCTGATGTACGAAGGCGGCATCGCCGACATGCGCTATTCCATCTCCAATACCGCGGAATACGGCGACATGACGCGCGGCCCGCGCATCGTCACCGCGGAAACCAAACGCGAAATGAAGAAAATCCTGAGTGAAATTCAAAGCGGCGCATTCGCGCGTGAATTCATTCTGGAAAATCAGGCCGGTGCGCCGGTGATGAAGGCGACCAGACGCCTCACACGCGAGCATCAGATTGAAGTAGTCGGCGAAAAGTTGCGCAGCATGATGCCGTGGATCAAGGCCAACCGGCTGGTGGACAAGTCGCGCAATTGAGGTTTGGCCCCGTGCCCGAGAATAACCATAATGGAAGAGAGCAGGAGGGCGCATCGGGACTGCGCCGGCGGCGCGGCATTTACCTGCTGCCCAATTTGTTCACCACTGCCGGATTGTTCGCGGGATTCTACGCCATCGTCGCGGGCATGAACGGACGCTTCGAGGCCGCCGCCATCGCGATCTTTGTCGCGATGGTGATGGACGGCATCGATGGACGCATCGCGCGTCTCACCAACACTCAGAGCGACTTCGGCGCGGAGTACGACAGCCTCGCCGACATGGTTTCCTTCGGCATTGCCCCGGCGCTGGTGGTGTATTCATGGGGTCTCAACACGCTCGGCAAATTCGGCTGGCTTGCGGCCTTCGTCTACACGGCCTGTGCCGCACTGCGTCTTGCGCGCTTCAACACCCAGACCGGCATGATCGACAAGCGCTACTTCCAGGGCCTGGCGAGCCCTGCGGCGGCGGCCATCATCGCGGGCATGGTGTGGAGCGCGGATGATTACGGGTTGGGAGGTAAGGCCGTCATGATCGCGGCGCTGGTGCTCACCCTGCTCGTGAGTGCGCTGATGGTGAGCAAGATGCGCTACTACAGCTTCAAGGACTTCAATCTCAAGAATAAGGTTCCGTTTCTGGCGCTGGTGGTGCTGCTGCCCATCATCGTGCTGATTTCCATTGACCCACCGCTAGTGCTGTTCGCCGTGTTTCTGCTCTACGGACTCTCCGGCCCCGTGCTTACACTGCTGCAATTGCGCCACAGGCGTCTGGCGCGCAAAGCTCAGATGAGCAGCGAAAAAGTAGAGCATAAGGATTTACGTTGATGACGAGCCTTGAAAAACAGGCGTGTCCGACTTATAGTGTCTTTCATGAAACACGCAAACCGCACTGTTATCACTACTCTTGCCGCCCGGTGGCAGGCGGGTTTGCGCGCGCCGTCCTCTCTTAATCCCCTGCTCGTCCTGCGACTGCTGCCCTAGGGCAGACACCGTCGCAATCCCTGGCGAGGGAATAACCACGCATCATCCTGATGAACAAGTTGCGCGACGCCCCCCGTGCGTCGTTTACTATTACGGCAGCGGAGAGTGCAAATGAGCGACAAATTAATCATTTTTGATACCACCATGCGCGACGGCGAGCAAAGCCCCGGCGCATCGATGACGCGCGAGGAAAAGATACGCATCGCGAAGAGCCTGGAGCGCATGCGCGTCGATGTGATCGAGGCCGGATTTCCCGTCGCGAGTGTGGGCGATTTCGAATCGGTGCAAGCGGTGGCCAATGTCATCAAGGACAGCACCGTGTGCGCGCTCGCGCGCGCGCTGGACAAGGACATCGACCGCGCCGCCGAGGCGTTGAAGGGCGCACAGTCGCGGCGTATCCACACCTTCATCGCCACGTCGCCGATCCACATGGAGAAAAAGCTCAAGATGACGCCGGAGCAGGTGCTGGAGCAGGCGGTGAAAGCGGTGAAGCGTGCGCGGCAATACACCGACGACGTGGAGTTTTCCCCCGAAGACGCCGGACGCTCCGAGACCGATTTCCTATGCCGTGTGCTGGAAGCGGTGATTGCCGCCGGTGCGCGCACGGTGAATATCCCCGACACCGTGGGCTACAACCTGCCGCATCAGTTCGGCGCGTTGATCAAGACCTTGCGCGAGCGCGTGCCCAACTCCGATCAGGCGGTGTTTTCCGTGCATTGCCACAACGACTTGGGCCTCGCGGTGGCGAACTCGCTCTCCGCAGTGTTGAACGGCGCGCGTCAGGTGGAGTGCACCATCAATGGCCTGGGCGAACGCGCCGGCAACGCGGCGCTGGAAGAGATCGTGATGGCGGTGCGCACGCGGCGTGACATCTTCACCTGCGACACGCGCATCGACGCCACCCAGATTGTGCCCGCGAGCCGTTTGGTGTCTGGCATCACCGGCTTCGCCGTACAGCCGAACAAGGCCATCGTCGGTGCGAACGCGTTCGCCCATGAATCCGGCATTCATCAGGACGGCGTGCTCAAGCACCGCACGACCTACGAAATCATGCGTGCCGAAGACGTGGGCTGGGTGACGAATCGCATGGTGCTGGGCAAACACTCCGGGCGCAACGCGTTCCGCGCGCGCCTGCAGGAATTGGGCGCCAGCTTTGACTCGGAAGAAGCCTTGAATGAAACCTTCGTCCGCTTCAAAGAGCTGGCCGACAAGAAGCACGACATCTACGACGAAGACTTGCAGGCCCTGATCAGCGAAACCAATCTCGCGGCGGAGAACGAGCGCATCAAGCTGGTCGCGCTCAAGGTGTGTTCCGAGACCGGCGAGACGCCGAACGCCGCCATCACGCTGTCGGTGGACGGCGTCGAGCACCGCGCCACCGCGCCGGGCGGCGGGCCGGTGGACGCCGCCTTCAAGGCCATCGAGGCCATCGTGCAAAGCGGCACGACGCTACAGCTTTACTCGGTGAATAACATCACCAGCGGCACCGACTCACAGGGTGAGGTGACCGTGCGGGTGGAGAAGGGCGGGCGCATCGTCAACGGCCAGGGCGCAGACACCGACATCGTCATCGCCTCCGCCAAGGCCTACCTCAACGCGATGAATAAAATCCTGCAAACTTCGGAGCGCGCGCACCCGCAGGCGGGGCAGCCGATCTGATATATGGCCCTCCCCCTTGACGGGGGAAGGCCAGGGTGGGGGTGGGAAAGTCGCCTTAAGAGAAGGTTTTCACCCCCATCCCAACCTTCCCCCGTCAAGGGGGAAGGAGCGAGGATGCGTCAATACTTATGTCGTCACGTATAGCGCTAAAGATTGATGTAGACACACTGCGCAGCACGCTGGAAGGCGTGCCGCGCCTTGTCGCATTGCTGAAAAAACATCAGGCGCAGGCCACATTTTTATTTAGCCTCGGCCCCGACAACACCGGGCGCGCCACCAAGCGCGTATTTCGCCCCGGCTTCCTGAGCAAGGTGTCACGTACTTCGGTGCTGGAGCACTACGGCCTGAAGATATTGCTCCACGGCGCGAACGGTTACCTGCTCGACCAGTTTCTGCGCGACGGTTCCAATCAGCGCACCGATGCCTACGGCGGCTCCATCGAGAACCGCGCGCGGCTGATGCTCGAAGTGACCGGGACGGTGTGTTCGGTGTGGGGCGCGAATCGCGTCGGCATCCGGCTGTCGCCGTTGCAGCCGTTCAACGACATACGCGATTCCAATCCGGAAGCGACGTTCAGCTACGCCGTCGAACAACTCAACCGCTTCGGCCTCGCTTACCTGCACGTGACCGAAATGGGTAAGGATGCGCCCGGCGCGGCGGGCCCGGCGTTTGATCTCGGCAAGCTGCAGCGCATCTGGAAGGGTGTGTACATGACCAACGGCGGCTACGACCTTGCGCGCGCCAACACCACGCTCGCCCAGGGTGAGGCCGACATGGTGGCGTTCGGCGTGCTGTTTCTGGCCAACCCAGACCTGCCGCAGCGCTTCGCCAGGGGTGCGCCGCTCAACACGCCGGATCAGGCGACGTTTTACGGCGGCAACGCGAAGGGCTACACCGATTATCCGTTGCTTGACGTACGCTGAGTCAGCCCAGCAACCAGAGCGTGCCGCACAGGGCAAACGGGATTAGCCACTGCGCGGGAGGAGGGCGCTCGCCTTCGGTGATGGACAGCGTGGTGCAAGGCGCGCGCTCGGCGCGTGCGATGACCTCCTGAAATAATCCCGCGCTGACGGCGCCGATGCGTGTGATGGGGTTGCGGCTGCCGCTGGCGTGCTCATGGCGCATGCGCTCGCTCAGCAAGTGTTGCGTCTGGGTGACGGCGTCCAGCGTGAGTGCGATGCGCACCGCGAGTCTTTCGGTCTTGATGCCCATCCAGCCCAGCGGCGTGAGCAGGCGATACAGCGCCGCGAGCAGCGGTTCGCGCGGCGTGGTTTGCAGCAACAGGCTCGCGGCCAGGGCGAGCAGCACCAGCGATGCGATACGTAGCAGTCCTGCCTCAATGCCTTCAAGCGTGGGTGTGCTGCTGAACGTGGGCAGTAGTGGCTGACCGGGTGTAAACCAGAGATAGAGAATAAGCAGTGACAGAAACAGCCAGCGCATGCGCCTGAGCAGGGGCCAGGCAGATTTGAGTTGCGCGCCGGGGCTTGCTGCATAAATCAAGCACACCAGCGCGGCGGCAAAGAGCAGTGGCCACGGTTTTCCCGCGGCAACAAAGGCCGCAAAGATCAGAAAACTGACGAGTCGAATAAGGGGGTGTATTGCGAGGTGTCCGGCGCGGATTACTTGCGGACCTGGCGCATCAATTCACGCGCCTCATTTTTCTGCGCGTCGTTCCCTTCTTCCAGTATCTCCGCGATGATGCTGGTCACACCTTCCTCGTCGCCCATGTCGAGGTAGGCGCGCGCGAGGTCGAGCTTGGTGCTGACTTCATCGCCGGTGGCAAACGGCGCCGTGTCTTCTTCGGGTTCGTGTTCCAGCGTGGCCATATCCGTGTTCGCCAGTGACTCAGCCTCTTTTTCCAGATCAAAGTCGAAGCTGATCACCGGCTCGTGCTTCGCTTCATTGGCCGGCGGCGGTTCCAGCGCAAGCTCGCCGATGGTGAAGTCGAGGGCGGGCATTTCCCAGGCCGCGGGTTCAGGTTCCGGAGTGGCGAGCGTCTCGGCCAGGGAGTCCAGTTCCTGTTTGAGATTTTCGAGGCTGAGGTCGATGTCGGCGCTGTCGCTTTTTGCGGCGGCGGCATCACTCCGGCTCGGCGGTGAAATGGCGAAATCGAAATTGATCGGCGCATGTTTCGTTACGGGCGCCGGCGTTTCTCCCGCTGCGGGTATCTCGAGCGTGAAGTCGAGCTCAGACGCGGGCACTGTTGCAGCCATTGCCACGGTCTCGACTGCGGGGGGCGCGAAGAGCGGGTGCTCAGGATAAAGCTGCTGGCCCATGGACACTACTTTGTCCCACAGCGGGCCTGGCTGGCCCGCGAGCGCGGTGTGCAGGTCTTCCGCCTGCGCGCCAAAGGCGTTTTTGTTTTTGGTGAGATAAAACAATTCCAGCAGGCGCAGCTTGAGTTCGTGCCGGTACGGTTCCTCGGCGATGAGTTGTCTGAGCAGCGCCTCGGCCTGCGGATATTGTTCGTAGGCGAGATAGACATCAACCTCGGCGAGCGGATCCTTGGCGGTAGCCTGGGCAGACTCCGGCGTTTCCATTGCCGCTTGATCCACTACGGACTCGGTGGCAGTAGCGCTGAGCGGCCCCGCCATGCTGTAGAGATCCGCCTCGGTGATAGTGGCGGCATTCATCTGCCGTCTGCGGTTGATGATCCACAGCAGGGCGAGCAGCAACAGCACCGCGCCGCCCGCCATGGCCTGCGTCATGGGATTGCTCTGGAGATCGGTCCACAGGACCTGCAGCGTTGCCGGTGAAAGCAGGTCGGTGAACTCTACGGCGGGTTTTGCAACCGGAGTGGTGGCGGGTTGCGTTGCCGGCGGTGTGGCGCTCTGCGGGGCGGGGGGTGTTGCCGCTGCGTCAGGCGCCGGTGCACTCAATTTGTTTTGCAGGTTCGCAAGACTTTCATCCTTGAGCGTGATGAGCCGCTGCATGGCCTCGACCTGCTTCTCGATCTCTGCCATACGCGAGCGCAGATCTTCGTTTTCCTGGCGCCGCGCCTCTACGGCCTCGGTGGCGAGGGTGAGATCCTTTTGCAGATTTTCGATGGATGCGCCTGTGCCCCCGGCAACCCCGCTCGCCGCAGAGGTCTTGGTGTCGCTGGCGGCGACGAGCTTGAGATGTGCTGTGTCGGCGAAGTCACTCGCACCGGAGTCACTCGCAACAGTAGGTGCTTCAGCCGCGGGCTTTGGCTTTGCCTTGGCGTTCATCCATAGCGCGTTCTGTTGCCTGATTTCGCGCAAGGCATCGTCCTGGCTGATGAGTGTGATCTCATCTGGTTCGGGGACATCCAGACGGCGGCCCGCCTTGAGGTTGTTGACGTTGTTGTCGACAAAGGCCTCCGGATTGGCCTTGAGCAGCGCAAGCATCATCTGTTGCGGACTAACGGCGGTGTTCGGCCGCAGACGCTGCGCGACGGCCAAGAGGGTGTCGTTGGGCCGCACCAACGCAGCGTTGTCTGCGCGCGGTGCCGGCGCTGTTGTAGTTTCAGAGGTGACAGGTGATGGCGCCACTTCCGGTGTCGGCTGCACTGTGGGCGTGGCAGCTTGCGGAGCGGGCGTGGTCTTGGCCACGGGCGCCTGTATACGCGGCTGCCTGGCGCTCATCAGCACTGGGGGGTCGAGCAGCACCGTGTATTCACGCAACAAATGGCCGGCGGACCAGTTCACCTCAATCAGAAAGTTGAGAAACGGCTCCTTGACCAGTTCCTGCGTGTAGACGCGAATGTAGTGGTTGCCGTTGGGTTTTTGCTCCACCTTGAAGCGAAGAGTGGAGAGCGCAGAGATGCGCTCCACCCCGGCCTGCTCGAAGGTCGCGTTGGAGGCAAGCTTGACGCTGAGGCTGTCGATCTCGTCCGGGCGTACCGAGAACAGCTCGATCTCGGCTTGAAGGGGCTGGTTGAGCGCCGAATGCGTGTCGATCTCACCGAGCCCGAGGGCATGGACGGCAAGCGGCGACCACAGTACGAGCAGTACGAGTATCCGGGCCAGCTTGTGCACCATGTTTCCTCCGTAGAGCGGCGGCTTTATGCCTTCAACTCACCCAGGCCGCCGAATCGACAGGTATTTTTACCACATATACATGGACATAGGCTATCAAACTTCGAATAACCTTTACAAATCAGGCCCAGATTAGCCTATCAGATAGTTTTTGACCAGAATTTCCGCAATCTGGATGCTGTTCAAGGCCGCGCCCTTGCGCACGTTGTCCGAGACCACCCACAGGTCGAGTCCGCGCGGGTGGGAGATGTCTTCGCGGATGCGCCCGACAAACACAGGGTCGTGTCCTGCGGATTCGGTGACGGCGGTCGGATAACCGCCCGGCTTGCGCTCGTCGTAGACCACCACGCCGGGGGCGTGTTCCAGCAGATCGTGCGCCTCTCTGGCGGTGATCTTCTTTTTGGTCTCGATGTGCAGCGCCTCGGAGTGGCCGTAAAACACCGGCACGCGCACTGCGGTGGGGTTCACCTGGATGCTGTCGTCTTCCATGATCTTGTGCGTCTCCCACACCATCTTCATTTCTTCCTTGGTGTAGCCGTTGTCCTGAAACACGTCAATCTGCGGCAGCACATTAAAGGCGATCTGCTTGGGATAGACGTGCGGCGGCGACTCCTGACCGTTCAGCAACGCAGCGGTCTGGCCTGCGAGTTCTTCTATCGCCTCCTTGCCGGTGCCCGACACGGATTGATAAGTGCACACGTTGATGCGCTCGATGCCGACCTTGTCGTGAATGGGTTTCAACGCGACCAGCATTTGAATGGTCGAGCAGTTCGGATTGGCGATGATGCCGTGTTTCTTATATTGCGCGATGGCGTGCGGGTTCACCTCCGGCACTACGAGCGGAATTTCATTGTTGTAGCGGAACTGTGAGGTGTTATCAATGACGACGCAGCCCGCCGCTGCGGCTTTGGGCGCATAAATTTCCGACACCTCAGCACCCGCCGAAAACAAGCCAATCTGCACCTTGGAGAAATCGAAAGTTGCGAGGTCTTGCACTTTTAAGTGCTTGCCCTTGAATTCGACCGTGCTGCCTGCCGAACGGCTGCTCGCGAGTAGATGAAGATTGCGTACTGGAAAATCGCGCTCCTCCAGTATCTCAATCATGGCCTCGCCCACCGCGCCGGTGGCGCCGACGATGGCGACATCAAATAATTTTGTCATGTGTTTTGCCTGTACCTTAAAAAAGTCTCAACGCAAAGACGCCAAGGCGCGAAGAATGCCTTAATAACTTCAAGCTGGATTCCCGCCTGCGCGGGAATGACGAAAAAGTACTTAACTGGAGCACCCTCGATATTATAAGATTTTCTTTGCGCCTTGGCGTCTTTGCGTTGCGTCTCTAATTCTTCAACAGCGCCTCAACGACCGCCTCACCCATTTCTCTCGTGCCTACCTTGCGCATGCCATCGGTGTAAATATCGGCCGTACGACAGCCTTCATCCAGCACGCGGCTCACCGCCCGCTCGACGCGCGCGGCAAGTTCAGCCTCGCGCAAAGTGTAACGCAACATCATGGCCACCGACAGCAGAGTGGCGAGCGGATTGGCGATGTTCTTGCCCGCGATGTCCGGCGCTGAGCCGTGGATGGGTTCATACATGCCCTTGCTGTTGGCGTCGAGCGAGGCCGAGGGCAGCATGCCGATGGAACCGGTGAGCATGGAGGCTTCATCCGAGAGTATGTCGCCAAACATATTGCCCGTTACCATCACGTCGAACTGCTTGGGGGCGCGCACCAGTTGCATTGCGGCGTTGTCCACATACATGTGCGTGAGCGCGACGTCGGGATAATCCTTGGCAATGCGCGTCATCACCTCGCGCCAGAGTTCGGTGCATTCCAGCACGTTGGCCTTGTCCACCGAGCAGAGCTTTTTGTTGCGCTGCTGCGCAATTCCAAATGCCGCACGTCCGATGCGCTCGATCTCGGACTCGCTGTACACCATGGTATTAAAGCCTTCGCGCTCGCCATTTGCGAGCGTGCGTAAGCCACGCGGCTGGGCGAAGTAAATGTCGCCGGTCAGTTCGCGCACGATCATGATGTCGAGACCCGCGACGACTTCGGGTTTGAGCGTGGAGGCGGAGGCGAGCTGCGGATACAAAATGGCCGGGCGCAGGTTGGCGAACAGATTCAATTCCTTGCGCAAACCGAGCAAGCCCTTTTCGGGGCGCACGGAAATATCGAGCGCCTCCCACTTCGGCCCGCCCACCGCACCGAGCAGCACTGCGTCGGCCTGTCTGGCGAGTGTGAGGGTTTTGTCCGGCAGCGGCTGGCCGGTCGAGTCGATCGCCGCGCCGCCGACCAGGGCCGTTTCCATCTCGATCTTGAGCCCAAAGTCACGCCGCAGACATTCCAGCAGCTTCACCGCCTCGGCGACGATCTCCACACCTATCCCGTCACCGGGCAAGACTGCGATTTTTTTTGTCATGAATTTATTCATAAGCTCATAAGTAAGGCTGTACTTTCCGCTACGTCCCCGCCCCCTGTTTAGGGGGCGGGACAGGGTGGGGGTAGGGTAAACACGGTATTTACCCAGGAGGCACAATTGATGACACGTCGTCATCAATTGTGCCTCCTGGGTAACTGAACAGCCAAGGGGTTTCGGTTTGGCGATGTGCTTCGTAGCGCTTGATATCGCCCGTGTGCTGCAAGGTGAGGCCGATGTCATCGAGGCCGTTGAGCAAACAGTGCTTGCGGAAGGCGTCCACCTCGAACGAAAATCTTGCGCCCGTGGGTGTGGTGATGTGTTGCGCGGTCAAATCAATGGCCAGCGAGTAGCCCGGTGTGGTTGCCACCTCGTTAAACAAACGATCCACGATCGTGCCGTCGAGCACGATGGGCAACAAACTGTTTTTGAAACAGTTGTTGTAAAAGATGTCGGCATAGCTCGGCGCAATCAGTGCGCGAAAGCCGTAATCCTCCAGGGCCCACGGCGCGTGCTCGCGCGACGAGCCGCAGCCGAAGTTGTCGCGCGCAAGCAAAATGCTCGCGCCCTTGTAACACGGTTGATTGAGCACGAAGCCGGGGTTGAGCGGACGATGGCTGTTGTCCCGCCCCGGCTCGCCGTGATCGAGATAACGCCACTCGTCAAACAGGTTCGGCCCGAAACCCGCGCGCTTGATGGATTTCAGGAACTGCTTGGGAATGATGGCGTCGGTGTCAACATTCGCCCTGTCGAGCGGTGCGACGATACCCTTTAGCGTAGTAAATTTTTCCATGGTCCTTGCTACTTGCTACTTGCTACTTGTAACTTAGTTACATCCACAAAATGCCCGGCGATCGCCGCCGCGGCTGCCATGGCGGGACTCACCAAATGTGTGCGCCCGCCCTGACCCTGGCGGCCTTCAAAGTTGCGGTTGGAAGTCGAGGCGCAACGCTCGCCCGGCTCCAGCCGATCCGCATTCATGGCGAGACACATGGAGCAACCCGGCGCGCGCCACTCGAAGCCGGCGTCGAGAAATATTTTGTCCAGGCCTTCTTTTTCCGCCTGCAGTTTCACCAGGCCGGAGCCAGGCACCACCATGGCGAGCTTGATATTCTTCGCCACTTTACGCCCACGTGCGACATGCGCCGCTGCGCGCAAATCCTCGATGCGCGCGTTGGTGCAGGAGCCGATGAAGATTTTGTCGAGTGCGATGTCAGTGATGGCGGTGCCGGGCTTTAATCCCATGTAGACCAGCGCGCGCTCCATGCCGCCGCGTTTTACGCTGTCTTTTTCCTGCATGGGATCGGGCACGCGGCCATCTATGGTGGTGACCATCTCCGGTGAGGTGCCCCAGCTCACTTGCGGTTTGATCCCGGCGGCGTCGAGCTGCACTTCCTTGTCGAACGCTGCGTCATCATCGCTTTTTAATGCGCGCCATGCGGCGACGGCCTGTTCCCACAGCTTGCCTTGCGGCGCATAGGGGCGATCTTTCAGATAGGCGATGGTGGTGTCGTCCACCGCGATTATGCCGCAGCGCGCGCCGGCCTCGATGCTCATGTTGCACACCGTCATGCGGCCTTCCATCGAAAGCGCGCGGATCGCGCTGCCCGCGTATTCGATGACGTAACCGGTGCCGCCCGCAGTGCCGATCTTGCCGATGATGGCGAGCACGATGTCCTTGGCGGTGATGCCCGGCGCGAGCGCGCCGTCCACGCTGATGCGCATGTTTTTCACCTTTTTCTGCAACAGACACTGCGTGGCCAGCACGTGCTCCACTTCGGAGGTGCCGATGCCTTGCGCCAGCGCGGCGAACGCCCCGTGCGTGGAGGTGTGCGAATCGCCGCACACCACCGTCATGCCGGGCAAGGTCGCGCCCTGTTCCGGGCCGATCACGTGCACGATGCCCTGGCGCACGTCATTCATCTTGAATTCGGTGATGCCGAATTCCGCGCAGTTGTCGTCCAGCGTTTCGATCTGCAGGCGCGAGACGGGATCGGCCACCGGCTTGTCGCGGTCTGTGGTAGGGACGTTATGGTCCGCCACGGCGAGATTCGCATCCCTGCGCCACGGTTTGCGCCCCGCGAGACGCAGCCCCTCAAACGCCTGCGGCGAGGTGACTTCGTGCACCAGGTGACGGTCGATGTAGAGCAGCGTCGTGCCATCGGGCTCGACACGCACCACATGCGCATCCCAGAGTTTGTCGTAGAGGGTTTTGCCGGTCATAGTGGTTGGATGACGTTCAGTCAGAATAATTTCAAAAGAATTTGATATTTTACGCCGATTGCACCCGGCGCGAAACAGAAACCACTAAACATGTTCGCGCAGCAGCCGCCACGCGATCAAAAACGAGCCCAGGCTCAGCAGCGCGGCGACGGCAAAGGTGAGTGTCGGCCCCGCGCTGGCCCACATATAACCGCTGTAGAGGCTTCCCACCGCGCCGCCGCCGCCGAAGCTTACGCTGCTGTAGATCGCCTGGCCGCGGAACTGGTGATGCCCGGTGAAGAAGCGGTACACTACCTGCATGCCGGCAGCGTGAAAGGTGCCGAAGGTGGCGGCGTGCAGTGTTTGCGCGAACACGAGCATGGCCAGGCTGTCGGGAAACTGGCCAATTAACAGCCAGCGTACGGTGGCGAACGCGAAACTGGCCATTAAGACTTTGCGTACAGACACATGCGCCATGAGTCTCTGCATCAGCAAAAAGACACCAATCTCGCACAGCACGGCAAACGCCCACAGCAGGCCGATGACTGTTTTGCTGTAGCCGTGGTCTACCAGATAAATCGAATAAAAGGTGTAGTAGGGGCCGTGGCTCGCCTGCATCAGAAAACAGGCGAGCAAAAACAGCGCGACTTCCGGTCGCATGATCGTTTTCAAAAAAGGCGAGGGGTGCTCCGCGGGCCCGCGCACCTCCGATTCCGGCAATACCATGCTGAATACCCAGATGCCCGACATGAGCACGAGCAGGCTCGGCAGCACCCACCACGGCCCGTAGGCGTCTATCACCGGGCCGAGCGCCGCCACGCTCACGATGAAACCGATGGAGCCCCACAGGCGCACACGCCCGTAAGCGCCCGCGCTCCCGCCCAGGTGGCGCATGGTAGTGACTTCCAGCAACGGCAGCGAGGCATTCCAGAAAAAGCTGAACACCAGCATCACGAGGCCGAGCCACCAGAAGCCGGTGCCGAAGAACACGCCGGCGAAGGTGGCAATGGTGAGAAAGGTGGTGAGCCGCACCATGCGCATGCGGCTCTCGCGGTGATCGGCGATCCACGCCCAGATGTTGGGCGCGACGATACGCGAGATCATCAGCAGCGCCATCAAGTGCCCGATGTCCACCGCCGTATAGCCGAGCGAGCGGAGATACAGCGCCCAATACGGCACCAGCGTGCCCAGCACGGCAAAATAAAACAGATAAAAACCGGAGAGGCGCCAGTAGGGCATAAAGACAGTTACAAGTGGCAAGATGCAAGTGAGAAGAACGAGAGCCGCAGCATGTTGTTTACCGGCGCCACTCTTTTCGTATCAGCTTGAAGGTTTCTTCATAGATACGCTCGCGCGGGCCGACGGCGATGATCTCGATCTGTTGCGTGCCGCGCACCCGGTAAATAATCCGGAATCGGCTGACTCTAAAGCTCCGCAATCCGGCAAGTTCTTCTTTTAGTGCCTTGCCGGAGCGCGGATCGGACAGTATGGTTTGTAATGAAGCCTTGAGCTTTTTCTTTAAGTGCGGATGCAGGCCACGGATCAATCTCGCCACTTCATCAGGAATCCTGAGGCGGTAGAAGGGCTGATTCATCCGTGACCCTGTGAGATGACCAAGCGGCTAAACGGCTATTTGAATAGCTGTTCCAGTGTATAGAGCTTGGCTTTCTTGCCTTTTAGTGCGGCCAGCCCCACTTTGATTTCCCGCCGCAAGGCTTCGTCACCGCGCACGGCAACCGTTTCTTTCCAGCTGTCAAATTCTTCCGGGCTCACCAGTACGGCGGCAGGCCGGCCGTTCTTGGTGATGACCACTTCTTCGTCGCTGGCCCCTACTTTTTCCACCAGCCCGCTCAGCTTCATCTTGACCTCGGACAGCGGCAAGGTAATCATGATTGGGCTCCTTTCAGGTTGATCAGAATTCGGCCTATGTTAGCGCAGCGCGGCGCGGCGGTCAACTCGAACCTGGTATTGTGGGCGTAGTCCGCGTCACGTCCATGTTCTGTGCTCGATTTCTCAACGCGTGATCCATCAGCACCAGCGCCAGCATCGCTTCGGCGATGGGTGTGGCGCGAATGCCGACGCAGGGGTCGTGGCGGCCGTGGGTGACCATCTCCATCGGTTCGCCCTTTAAATTGATGCTCTTACCGGGCAGGCGCAGGCTGGAGGTGGGTTTGAGAGCGATGCTGACCAGAATATCCTGACCCGATGAAATGCCGCCCAGCATGCCGCCCGCGTTGTTACTCAGGAAGCCTGTGGGTGTGATCTCGTCGCGGTGCTCGGTGCCTTTCTGCTCGATGCTGGCAAAGCCCGCGCCGATCTCGACGCCTTTGACGGCGTTGATGCCCATCATGGCGTGCGCGATGTCGGCGTCGAGTTTGTCGAACACCGGTTCGCCCAGGCCTACCGGCATGTGGCTCGCCACTACGTTGATGCGTGCGCCGATGGAGTCGCCTTGCTTGCGCAGGCGATCCATGAACTCTTCCATCGCGGCGACCTTGTTTTTATCGGGACAAAAGAATGGATTGTTGGCGACTTCATTCCAGTCGAGGTGTTCGATCTTGATCGGCCCCAATTGGGCAAGGTAGCCGCGTATCACGACACCATAGCGCTCGTGCAGATATTTCCTGGCAATCGCGCCTGCGGCAACGCGCATAGCGGTTTCACGCGCGGAAGAGCGCCCGCCACCGCGGTAATCGCGGAAGCCGTATTTTTGCGTGTAGGTGTAGTCGGCGTGACCGGGGCGGAAGGTCTGGCCGATGGTGGAGTAATCCTTGGAGCGCTGGTCGGTGTTATGAATCAGCAGGCCAATCGGCGCGCCCGTGGTTTTGCCTTCGAACACGCCAGACAGGATTTGCACCTGATCCTCTTCGCGCCGCTGGCTCACGTAGCGCGATTGCCCCGGCTTGCGCCGGTCCAGATCCGGCTGAATATCGGCTTCCGATAATTCCATGCCGGGCGGGCAGCCGTCCACGATGCAACCTAGCGCCGGGCCGTGGCTCTCGCCGAAGCTGGTCACTACAAATAATTTGCCGAAGCTGTTACCGGACATGGGCACCTCTAAAAATATGTCTTTTACTCCAATACTGCGTTGCAGCTTGTCTCCGCTGCTCACATACTGGCGTGTATGCTGCGCTGCTCGCCTGCGCTGCGCCTTGTCTTGAATCAAAATCCATCATTTTTAGAGGCACCCATGACATAATTATATCCTTATTATTTCGTAAGGCGGACGGTTGATGCTCGCGCCGACGTTGATCAAGTGTTCGTAGTCGCGCAGTTGCTGTTCAGAGAATTCCTGAATCGCCGCCACGCCCGTTACGGCGTAATCATAGAGTGGATGCGCCGGGTCGCTCATCGCCACAATAATTTCAGCATATTCCAGAAACTCGCCCCGAGTCCAAGCCGGATAGTCGGGCGACTCGCCAAACCGCCCGGTACGCTGCATGAATGCGGACCAGCGCTTGTGCTGCGCGCCGCTCGATTTGATGCCGACCTCCTTTAGTACGCCGATCGCCATCAGGCCGTGAAATACCACATCTTCGACATCAAAGCTATTTTTGACGAGCTCTACCCGCGTGGGTGGCGGGACGCGTCTGCGTGCAGCGGCTACGGGGATGTCTTTGAGCGCCATAGCCGGTATTATAGGAGCACGCGCGCCGTACTGAAAGACCATACCAAGCATGGTGGATTATGCCCTGAGACGCAGGAGCGGGCGCGCCGGTTCTGTTATAATTCCCGGCAGTGCAACATAGACAGAGGTAATACCATGGATATTATCGAAAGAATCAAGCAGCAGGTGGAAGGTAACCCGATCGTCATCTTCATGAAAGGCACGCCGCAGATGCCGCAATGCGGCTTTTCGGCGCGCACCACGCAGGCGCTCAAGGCGGCGGGCGCGGAATTCGCCCATGTGAACGTGCTGGCGGATCCGGAGATTTTCCAGAACCTGCCGCGCTACGCCAACTGGCCGACCTTCCCGCAGGTGTACATCAACGGTGAACTGATCGGCGGCTGTGACATCACCGTAGATCTGTTTGAGAGCGGCGAGCTGCACAAGATGGTCGCCGAGGCGAAAAATCAGCAGCCCAAGGCCGCCGCCCACTAGCAGGCTGTTGAGAAACAGCCTGCTAGTGGCCCAAGGATTGGCCACCATTTTTCGAGCACGTAGTATGTGCTCGAAAAATGGAGCAAAGCGCCATAATAATTATTGGGCACACTTTTCGCTTTGCGGGTTGAAAAAGCCCATGGAAGGGCTTTTTCAACAGCCTGCTAGGTGAGTAGCTGCCACGCCACGGCTTGCCCAGCGCGCAGCGGCACGACAGCGTTGCCGTCGCCCAGTGCGTATTCCTGCGGCACCGTCCACGCTTCTTTAATCAGCGTGATTTTTTCCTCGTTGCGCGGCAGGCGGTAGAAGTCCGCGCCGTAAAAGCTCGCGAAACCTTCCAGCTTATCCAGCGCCCCCGCCTGTTCGAATGCCTCGGTGTACAACTCGATGCCCGCGTGCGCGGAGTAGATGCCGGCGCAGCTGCAGGCAGATTCCTTCGCGCTCTTCGAATGCGGTGCACTGTCCGTGCCGAGAAAGAATTTGGGATTGCCGCTGACGGCCGCGCGCAACACCGCTGCACGATGCTGTTCGCGCTTCAACACCGGCAGGGAATAGTGGTGCGGGCGCAGGCCGCCTTCAAACATCGCATTGCGGTTGAGCAGCACGTGATGCGCAGTGATCGTCGCGGCGATGGTGCGCGGCGCGGATTGGATAAACTCGACGGCTTCCTGCGTCGTGATGTGCTCCAGCACGATGCGCAACTTCGGAAAGCGTTTTGCAATTTCATTCAGGTGGCGGTCAATGAATATCTTTTCACGGTCGAATACATCCACGTCGCTGTCGGTCACCTCGCCGTGCAGCAGCAGCGGGAGATCGTGCTCCTCCATGGCGGCGAGTGCGGTGTAGGTTTTGGGTAATGCGGTAACACCCGATTCGGAATTTGTCGTCGCCCCCGCAGGATAATACTTCACCGCTGCAATCTGGCCGGCCTTCGCCAGTGCAATTTCTTCCGCTGTCATGTTATCCGTGAGATACAGCGTCATCAGCGGCTCGAAGCGCGCCTCTTTGGGCAGCGCATCCATGATGCGCTTGCGGTAAGCCAGCGCCAGAGCGGTGGTCGTCACCGGCGGCTTGAGGTTCGGCATCACGATGGCGCGCGCGAAGCGGAGCGCGGTGTGTGGCAGCACCGCCGCCAGCGCCACGCCGTCGCGCAGGTGCAGGTGCCAGTCGTCGGGTCGGGTGAAGGTAATTTTAGTCGTCATCGCGCAGTGTTTCCATGCCGAGCAGATTTCCCGCATAATCCACTTTGATGTGAAAGCTTATCGGGCGACAACACACGTGGCAATCTTCGATGGTTTCCTGATCTCCGGCTGAGATGTCAATCTCGGCCTTAAACCGTTCTCCGCAATACGGACACTTTATGCTACGCGATATCAGCATGCGTCTAGTTTAACAGAGCAGACAAAGAGCTTGCCTGTGAAAAATGAAATAAACCTCACGTTATTAGAGCTGGCGCAGTTGCGCGATATCGTGAGCCGCGCCGCGCGGGAGGAACTGCTGCCCCGCTTTACCGTGTGCCTGCGCCATGAAAAGGCCGACGGGAGTACCGTGACGGAGGCGGATTTTGCCCTGCAACACCGCCTGCAACGCGAGCTTGCGCAGCACTGGCCCGGTTACGCCTTCCTCAGCGAGGAGATGACGGCGCAACAGCAGCAGCAACTGATGACGCACGCAGAAACCGGGTTGTGGTGCCTCGACCCGCTGGACGGCACCACAAATTTTGCCGCCGGCATCCCGTTTTTTGCCGTATCACTCGCCCTGCTGGTAGCAGGTGAAGCGCGTGCCGCCATCGTCTACGACCCGATACGCGATGAAATCTTCAGCGCGTGCAAGGGCCAGGGAGCGTGGCTGAACGGCGGGCGCCTGATCGCGCGGCCTGAGCAGCGCAGTCTCCGGCAATGTGTCGCGGTGGTAGATTTCAAGCGCCTCGCTGCGCCGCTGGCGGCAAGCCTCGCGCGCCAGCCGCCGTATCTGTCGCAGCGTAACTTCGGTTCCGTGGTATTGGAGTGGTGCTGGCTCGCCGCGGGACGCTTCCACGTCTATCTGCACGGCGGCCAGAAGTTGTGGGACTACGCCGCAGGCAGCCTGATACTGAGTGAGACGGGTGGTTTTGCGCTTACGTTAAATGGCGCGCCGGTAGGCTGCGCGGACTTGCAGCCGTCCTCGGTGGTGGCGGCACTGGATGAAAGACTGTTTCAGGAATGGAAGGAATGGTTGACGGGCGCGAGAGCGCTCTCCTGATCTCCTTATCCACTCTGCGGCTTGAAAGCCGCAGAGTGCCGGTTCGACGATCACGTCTTCGTTTCTTGCACCGCTCACCTCGCCCGTTGTTGCCATACCGCCGGATTACGGGCGCTATGGAATACGGCCAGCACTATGATGTGCTGATCCCGCTCACGGAAATAGACGCAGTAGGGAAATCGCTGCGCGACGGCTTTGTGCACGTCGCGGTACAAAATGGGAAATTGTTCGGGGTTGCTGGTAATGCGCTGGATCAAGCGATTGATTTCGGCGAGGAACTCCAATCCAAGTCCGGCGCGCTCTTGCTCATACCAATCACCAGCTTCGTCAAACTCGCGCCGCGCCTGCCGACGGAAAATGACACTGGGCACTAGCGTTGCCAGCGTGTTTGGGCTTCAGTCTTGATGGTTTCCCAAGAGATGGTGTCGTTCGGCGCAGCATCATCCTCGGCGAGGCGACGGTCGAGCTCGGCCTTTTCTGCCGGGCTGGGTGGCAATAGCCCAGCTTCAATAGCGACCGAATCCCAAATGTCCTGCGCCAGTTCAATTCGATCTTCGACACTCATGCTGTCTATGCCGAGTGCGTGCAGTGCTCGTCCCATGATGTCCTCCTATGTGGCGATGTATTCTACGACAAAGGTTGGGCGGGAAATAGCCGTTGCTCCGGCCACCCCACGCAAAGCAATGATGCCGCCTGCCGTGCGCGCCAACGAGGTGCGGGCTAGTTCTTCACTTTCCAGTGCCTCGATTCCATCATAGTACGTCAAATTTACGCATATTGCCTTGGCTGCTGAAGTCCATAATCAGATAGGGCGGGCACGTTTTTGTGCCTACGCGGATCAAAACAGGGTGGGCAGACGAAAGAACTGTCTGCCCACCCTGCCAGACTGAAATCCACAACCTACTTCGATAATTTTCTCAGCGCCGCCTGCGCCTGTGGCACGCCTTGGGCGGCGGCCTTTCGATACCATGCTGTGGCCTCGTATCAATCGAGTCTGATCTTACCCCGATAAAACGGACACCCAGTTAGGGCGCATTGTGGTACTTTTCATAGTCCAGCGG
>JAQBXX010000049.1 GCA_027624315.1 Pseudomonadota bacterium | reverse complement strand
AGTAAACGGCGTTTACTCGGGAGTCACAGCAGTCTGTGCTGTGACTCCCGAGTAAAGCGCGGCTATTGTACCAGAAACCATATGACCGTCACCATCAAAACCGCCGCCGAAGTTGAAAAGATGCGCATCGCAGGCCGGCTCGCCGCCGACGTGCTGCACATGATCCGTCCGCACGTGCAGCCCGGCATCAGCACCGGCGAACTCGACCGCATCTGCCACGACTATATCGTCAACGTGCAGCAGGCAACCCCCGCGCCGCTCAATTATCACGGCTTCCCCAAGTCGATCTGCACCTCGGTGAACCATCAGGTGTGCCACGGCATCCCCGGCGAGCGCATATTGAAGGACGGCGACATCGTCAACATCGACATCACCGTGATCAAGGGGGAGTATCACGGCGACACCAGCAAGATGTTTTTTGCCGGCGAGCCGTCGGTGATCGCCAAGCGCGTGACGCGCATCAGTTACGAATGCCTGGGCATCGGCATCGAGAAGGTAAAACCCGGCGTGCGCCTGGGCGACATCGGCCATGCCATCCAGAGCCACGCCGAGGCGAACCACTGCTCGGTAGTGCGCGAATATTGCGGCCACGGCATCGGGCGCGTATTTCACGAAGAGCCGCAGGTGCTGCACTACGGCAGTCCCGGCACGGGCATGATGCTGGAGCCGGGGCTGACGTTCACCATCGAGCCCATGATCAACGCCGGCAAACGTCACGTGAAGCTGTTGCCCGATCAATGGACCGTGGTGACCAAAGACCACAGTCTTTCGGCGCAATGGGAGCACACCATCCTCGTCACCGACACCGGCTTCGAGGTGCTCACCCGGCGTCCGGGCGACGACCTCTAAGTAAAGATGCTGCTCACCAGCGCAGAGTTGGAACAGGCGCTCGACAGCGTCGAACTCTCACCCGCCCCACTGCGCGTGCTGCTCAAGCGGCTGGATCAAAAGCTGCGCGAGGATTTCCGCGCCGACGTCCCGGTAGTTCACCTTATACATGCACGTGCGGCCTTCATCGACCGGCTGCTGCTGCACGCCTGGACCAGCCTTATGCCCGCGGACTCCGAACCGGCGGGGCTGATCGCTGTCGGCGGTTACGGGCGCGGCGAGCTGCATCCCGGTTCCGATATCGATCTGCTCATCCTGCTTGACCGCGCACCTTTGGAATCCATCTGCGGCGGCATCGAACAGTTTATCCAGTTGATGTGGGACACCGGTCTTGCCGTCGCGCACAGTGTGCGCACCGTTGCGGAATGCGCGCACGAAGCGGCGCAGGACGTGACCATCATGACCAACCTGATGGAGGCGCGCCTGCTTGCGGGCCCGCCGCGTTTGTTCGATGAACTGCGTGACGCCACCGGTCCGCACACGCTCTGGCCGGTGCGCGAATTCTTCAAGGCCAAATACGACGAGCAGGCGCGGCGTCATCACAAATATCACGATACCGCCTACAATCTGGAGCCCAACATCAAGGACGGCCCCGGCGGTCTGCGCGACATCCAGACCATCGCCTGGATCACGTTGCGCCACTTCGGCGCCGCCGACCTGCATGATCTCGTCGCGCACGGGTTTCTCACCGAGAGCGAATACAGCCTGTTAAACGAGGGCCGCGAATTTCTGTGGCGCATCCGCTTTGCGCTCCACCTCCTCACCGGGCGCTGCGAGGACCGCTTGTTGTTCGACCATCAGCGCACTTTGGCCGAGCAGTTCGGTTACCGCGCCGACGCACACCGGCTCGCCGTCGAACAGTTCATGAAGCGTTACTACCGCACCGTCATGGAACTCGGCCGCCTGAACGAAATGCTGTTGCAACATTTTCAGGAGAGTATTCTTTATGCCGGTCACAACGAGGAAACCATCCCGCTCAACAAGCGCTTCCAAATCCGCAACGACGTCATCGAGGCCACACAACCAAACGTCTTCAAGCGTTATCCGTTCGCCTTGCTGGAAATCTTTCTGCTGCTGGCACAGCACCCGCACCTCAAAGGCGTGCGCGCCGCCACTATCCGCCTGATCCGCGATCATCGCTATCTGATCGACGAGGGGTTCCGCGCCGATCTGCGTTGCCGCATGCTGTTCATGGAGTTGCTGCGCCAACCCCATGGCATCATGCATGAGCTGCGGCGCATGCATCGTTACGGCGTGCTGGGGGCGTATATTCCCGCCTTCGGCGAGGTGGAGGGGCAGATGCAGCATGATCTGTTTCACGTCTATACCGTGGACGAACATACGTTGTTTCTGCTGCGCAACCTGCGGCGTTTTGCACTGCCGGCGTTTGCGCGTGAATTTCCTCTGTGCAGTGAGATTTTTCAACGCCTGCCGAAACCTGAAATTCTGTATCTCGCCGGCCTGTTCCACGATATCGCTAAGGGACGCGGCGGCGACCACTCCGCGCTCGGCGCCGAGGAGGCGCTCGCGTTCTGCCTGCACCACGGCATGAGCACGTACGACGCGCGCGTGGTGGCGTGGCTGGTCAAGCACCATCTGGTATTGTCGAGCACCGCGCAGCGCGAGGACATCAACGACCCGGAGGTCATCACCCGCTTTGCGTCCGTGGTACGCGACGCTACCCATCTCGATTACCTGTATCTGCTGACGGTGGCCGATATCCGCGCCACCAATCCCACACTCTGGAACAGCTGGAAGGGCGCGCTACTGGGCGAGTTGTATCGCGCCGCCGCGGGCGCGTTGCGGCGCGGGCTGGAGAACCCCCTCGACCAAGCCGAGCGCATCCGCACAACGCAGGCCGAGGCGCGCGATTTGCTGCGCGCCTACGCCGTGGACGAAGACGCGGTGACTGACTTCTGGCGCAACCTCGGCGACGATTATTTTCTGCGCCACGAAGCCGACGAAATCGCCTGGCATACCGAGGCCGTGGTGCGCGCGGGTGCGACCGACGCCCCGCTGCTGCTGATACGCCACAGCGATCAGTGCGGCACCGAACTGTTTCTCTACACGCGCGATCAGGATCGTCTGTTTGCGCTCACCACCGCCGCGCTGGATCAGATGGCACTGACCATCGTCGATGCGCGCATTATCACGGCGCAGAACGGCTACACCCTGGACACCTACCGCGTGCTGGAAGAATCCGGCGCGGCGGTGACGCAGCCGCAGCGCATGCAGGAGATCGTGCGCGCGCTGGCACACACGCTGGCGCAAGGCGCGATTGCTCCCGTCTCACGCCGCACGCGCAGTCAGATCAAACACTTCAATGTGCCCACCCGGATCACCTTCACCGACGATGCACGTAATCAGCGCAGCGTGCTCGAAGTCATCAGCGCAGACCGGCCCGGGCTGCTCTCTGCTATAGGCCGCGCGTTCATGGAATGTGGCGTACGCCTGCAAAACGCCAAGATCGCCACCCTCGGCGCGCGCGCGGAAGATATTTTTTACATCACCAACCGTGAAAACCAGCCGCTGAACAACGATCAGCAAGCGCATCTGCAAACAACCATCCTGCGTTATATTGACTTATACAAATAAAATGACTGGCTTGAATAATAATGCAAAACTATGCACTTAGAGTGCATAGTTCTATTTATACATCCTGTATCAGGCGTTGAGTTCATGGATGATCTTACCCCGATAAAACGGACACCCAGTTAGGGCGCATTGTGGTACTTTTCATAGTCCAGCGGTGACATATAGTTCAGATACG